>SHMQ01000011.1 GCA_008534395.1 Candidatus Acidulodesulfobacterium acidiphilum | reverse complement strand
CTTCTGATAAAGTTAGCATATCCGGAGACGCAACTTTCATTAGCAATTTAAGAGGGCAGATAGATTCTTCCGAAACGTCTTCTCCGTCTAAAATTAACGATATAATTCAAAAAATAGCTTCCGGCACCTATGCGGACAGTTCAAAAATAGCCGAAGGCTTGATTAATTCGTTAAATATTTTCGGCGAATAATAACGTAGTAATTTATATATAAAATTAAGCATAATACTTAATATAAATTATATATATCCAAAATATGAAAAATGAAACTAAACTAAAAACATATGAAGAGCTTTTAGATATAATTCTTAAATTAAAAAGCGAGCTTTCAGATTGCTATAACGTTTTAAAAACAAGTTTTAATCCTTTAAGCAATATAAGCTTATTTGAAAAAAAAGGTATTATTTTAAAGGAAATAACCGAAAAAATAAAAGAATCCGGTATATTTTTATCTAAGCATAACGACGAATTTTCAGAAGAAAACGACGACGGTGCCAAAGAAATTAAAAAAATTATAAAAGCTGAAATTTACGAACTTTCCAAGATTAACGAAGCATTTTCTTCTTTGATCAGAAAAAATATAAACTATAATCAGCTGACCATTTCTTTTATTACGGATGCTTTTAAAAGAAATTCTATTTACGACAGATCCGGTTCAAACAATGCATCGTTTTCTCCTTTAAAGAACGTTTTAATGAAATCCGGCGTGAGGATATAAAAAATGATAACCGTCAATAATATACTCGACATTGCAGACTCGGCTATGAACGCCAATACGGCGGCTATGAACACGGTTTCGCAGAACGTCGCGAACGTCAATACGCCGTTTTACAACAGCGAAACCCCTATAGAAACCGAAGCTCCGGCGGTAGTAGGGGCTCCTTATACATACGGCACAGGCGTAAACGTCAATCAAATTCAAAGAAGCACCGATAATTTCGTACAGTCGGAAGTAAACAACGAAACCGGACAAAATAGCTATTATACTACGTTATATCAGGGTTTGGACCAGATTCAAAATCTGTTCAACGACCAGACGGGTTCCGGTTTCAGTTCTCAAATTTCGAAGTTTTTCAACGATTTTCAGAACGTCGCGAACAATCCCTCTAATACTTCTCAGAGAACGGCTTTATTATCCGACGCTCAGTCGCTTACCGGTTCTATAAAAAATGCATATACGACTATTCAAAACACTGTAGCATCAACTAATAATTCTATACAGGGTTTAATTCCTGAAATAAACAATTTAACTGCACAAATTGCAGGTCTTAATAAACAGATTACTTATGCTATTAATGCCGGCAGTAATGCAAACGAACTACAGGATGAACAAGCAAACGCCATAAACAGTCTTTCCAAACTTGTAAATATTTCATATTATACCAATAATAACGGAAAAACAAATATAGCGCTCGGCAACATGCCGTTAGTATCGAGCGATGATTCTTTTAACCTTTCTACGCAGGTTGATCCTACAAATCCAGAAAATTTAGACGTAATGTGGACGGGACCAAACGGCTCCGCCCAGTCGGTAACAAGCCAGATAACCGGCGGCACTCTGGGGGCATACGTAAATCTCGAACAAAACGTAGCACCGTCTTACATAAACCAGCTTAATTCCCTTGCGGCGTCCGTTACCGACAACGTCAATTCCCTGCAATACAACGGCTACGGTTTGGACGGTTCTACCGGAAATTATTTCTTCACGCCGGATTTGAAGACGGCGGTGGGGACAAATTCTGCCGGTACTGCTGTAACAGATGCAACTATATCTACCGGCACGGTAACTAATCCGGCGGATTTGACAGGGGATAAATATACGATACAAATTTCAAGTTCTTCTTCTAAAAGTGCAACTTTTAACATAACCGACAATACTAATTCATCAAATAAAATTGCCCCTCAAACAGTAACCCCAACGCAGAATAAATATGGACAAAGTGTATATACGCTTAATTTTGACGGTGTATCGGTAAATATTACCGGAACATCGACTTCAGGAACTGCTCCCGCAAAAGGTGATACTTTCACGGTTAATCAATTGACAACCGCCCCTGCTTTTACTATGGCTGTTAATCCTAATTTGACGACATCTCAAGTAGCTGCGGCATCAGCCGTTTCAACCGCTGTTAATCCTAACAATACCGGCGACGCAACTATTAGTGCCGGAGCGGTTATTAATCCTACGGACGTTACTAACGGAACGACTATAGCAAATAGCAATGAAGGCGGACAATATACTATTAAATATACTCCAGGCGGTACGGGACAGGTCGTAAACGGCGTCGCAAATTCAAACTATAACTTTACCGTAACGAATACTACTACGGGCAATACTCAATATCTTAATATAAACCCGACGACTAATTCGAACGGTCAAACGGAATATTCAGTTTTCTTTGGAAATCAGACCGATGATTCGGGCGTTATAAGCGCTCAAAATTTTCATGTTACCCTAACCGGAACGCCGCAAAACGGCGATACATTTACTGCAAATGTTTTATCGCCTCAATCAACATATCAGACAACAGGATTAAATTCTTCTAACATAAGTTCATTAGGTTTATCGGGTAACAACGAAAATGCTCTTGCCCTTGGAGCGCTTCAAAATAACAATCTGCCTATCAACGGGACAAGTTCTACCATTTCTACTTATTATTCAAATATAGTTTCAAATATCGGAACGCAGGCTAAAAACGCCAATACAAACTATACAAATTCGACGTCGGTTTTGACTAATTTGCAAAATCAGCTCCAATCGTTCGTCGGAGTAAATATGAACCAGCAAATGACTAACCTCGTCAATTACCAGAATTCGTATCAGGCGGCGGCGGCGATTACAAGCTCGGTTCAGGCAATCATGACTGCTCTATTAAATACCGTGCCGTAATAAAAAAGGTGAAATAAAATGATACAGATAACTAATGCGATGATATATAACAATATTAATGGAAAAAAGGTGTCAGATTTATTTATTCTCTCGAAAAAAGGTGTCAGATTTATTTATTCTCTCGAAAAAAGGTGTCAGATTTATTTATTCTCTTACTCTCGTCTGCACTTGCGGATATATAATGATAAAGGTGTCAGATTTTATTTTCCGCATACGAGATATTCAATTTAAGTGTGAAGTTATTTGCGGAAAATTAATCTGACACCTTTATCCGTAAACGATATTGTCTATATAATTATATCGATAGATTATATTTTATATTATATTGTTTGGTATTAAATTGTGGATAAATGTCGGTTCTTTATCCGAACGATATTGTCGATATAATTATATCGATATATTATATTAGATAGTTTATAAAAATTTATTTTTTTATCTTTATTGCGTCGATTAATAATAAAAAGAAATGCGGATAAAAATGACTGATTGAAAAAAGGTGTCAGATTAATTTTCCGCTATTCTTTGTTTATAAATAATTGCAGTATGTCAGGCGGAAAATAAAATCTGACACCTTTTTTCTTTTTCTTTGCGGCCGTCTTTATTGCAAAGCGTCAAGAAAAGTGTTTGGAGGCAAATAAAATGATACAGATAACTAATGCGATGATGTATAACAATATTAATAATGAACTGCTTAACGAATCTAACAGCGTATATAACCTTCAGGATGAGATTTCGAGCGGCTTGCAGATTATGTCGCCGCAGAATAATCCGGGCGGCATGGTTAACGTTTTGTCGTATAACAACAGTACTGCACTCGTTACGCAGTACAATTCAAACGTTAGTATCGCCGGCAATATCGGTTCTTTAGCTTCTTCTACAATAACAAACGCAATGAACGTGGTAAACCAGGCAAATTCTCTTGCCGTCGAAATGGCAAACGGGACGAATACTCCTGCAAATAATCAGGCGGCAGCCCAGCAGGTAGGGCAGATGATTAACGAACTTACGCAGTATGCGGATACCTCTTATAACGGACAAAATCTTTTTACAGGGAACAATTTAAATTTGACGTCGGCATATACGGCCGTATCTCATAAAATTACTGGTTTAATCGGAATACCCTCATCCTCATCCCTTTCTTATAATGTTTATACTTATGCAGGAACGGATACTAGCCAGAATTATCAGATAACCCAAAATGAAACTGTAACGCCTACGCTTACCGCCGATGCTATCTTCGGAAATGACCCCGTCCCCTCCGGCACATCCTCTGCAACAGTCCCCTCCGGACTGCTTTCCGTTCTTTCGCTTTTTCAGTCGGAACTTCAGAAAAACGTGTATCAGCAAAATTCCTCATCTATTATTCAAGGCATACAGAACGGATTAAGCACTATGACTGCCGCACAGGCTACTATAGGAACGGTAACGGAGAGGCTTAATGAACAGCAGACGAGCTATCAGACCGTTTTGACAAATATTTCCCAACTCCTAAGCCAGACGCAGGACGTGAATGTAGCGCAGGCTATGACTAATCTTACGCAGGCGCAGGAGTCTTATCAGGCTACGCTAGAAGCTTCGTCTAATATTACTTCGCTTACGCCTATGCTTCTCCAGTATTTAAAATAGTCTATAGGTCTTCATATTTTCTATATGCTATTATGCTATATTATAAGCTATAGCCTATAATTATAATAGCCCGTAAGTTTTACAAACGATGCGCAATAAAATAGCAATACAAAACAATAAAAATATCATATAATATAACAAATAATTTTAATCATGCTGATTCTTACGAGAAAGGCCGGAGAGAGCATTAAAATCGGCGACGACGTAACTATAGAAGTATTATCTATGTCGGGGAGCAGCGTAAAAATAGGAATAGACGCTCCAAAGTCTATAAATATTTTAAGAAAAGAACTTTACGATATAATTAAGAACGAAAATATAAACGCTTCGACTGTCAGCTTAGACGATATATCCGGTTTGAATAAACTAAACGAACTGAATGAGCTTAATAACTTCGATAACTTTAATAAACTTAACGAATTAAACGGAATTAAAAATTTAAACGTTTTATCCTCGGATAAAAATAAAAAAATATAAAAGGAGTTTTATAATTAATGGATTCCGAAATTTTAGTAAAAAGTATATATTATCCCGAAGGGGTTGCGGTAGAAAAGTCGAAAATTTTAGAATTCGTTAAGCCTATACTGGGATTTAACGATTTAAAAAAATATTGCATATTAAATATAAATAAAGAAAAAAATCTTCCTTTTTTTATACTGCAAAGTATCGAAAACGATAAACTTTGCTTTATCGTAGCCGACCCGAACTATTTCTTTAAGGATTATACTGCGGGTATAACGGAAGAAGATAAAGAACTTATAGGATTAAAAGATAAAACCGACGCTATTATATTCGTTATAGTAACCGTTTTTAAAGACTTATATTCCTCTACGGTTAATCTAAAAGCTCCGATAATAATCAACGTTAAAAGCCGAAAAGCTATGCAGACAGTCTTAAACAACGATTTATACGACGTTAAACAGAAACTTCCCATAAATCCCGTTAAAGCCTGATGCAATAATAATTCCAACCATTAATTATTAACTATTAACCGTTAATAAACGCCGCCGCTTTCGGGGTTTCTTCTGTCGGTTATTATATTTGAACCGGACATATCTTTTGCGGCTTTTTTAAGTCCCGAGACTATTTCGCTTATCTGTCCGTAATGCGTAATTTTTTTATTTACGTTTTCTATAATTGCTATAGACAGGCTCATTATAGGAAATCTTTGAAGATTTTTTTGCCTTCCGTAAGCTTCTATGTATCCTCGTTCTTTATCCGTGTTATCGTAAAAAGAAAGGATGATTTTATCGAAATTAGCTATTATATTGTTTGATATTTCCAATATGTCCTCGTTGTGGGACATTATTACGAAATCGTCGCCGCCTATATGTCCTATAAATACGTATTTTTCGATATTTCTGCGTTTTGCTTTGGAAATATCGTAAACGGTAGTAGCAATAAGCCTTGAGGTCATCATTATAACTTCGTCGCCCCTCAAAAAACCGTATTTGTCGTTATACGATTTAAAGTTGTCTATATCAATATAAGCAAAAGCAAAATCGATATCTTCGTCTAATTTGGTTTTTACCGATTCTATTATTGACGAGTTTCCGGGCAGTTTAGTAAGCGGATTTGCGTCTAATGCCGATTTAGAAGATTTTATTATGCTTTCTGTCTTATACTTGAGTTCGTTTTTGCTTAGCGGTTCTTTAATGTAATCTTTTAAAATATATTTTTCCGATGAGGCAATAGATTTAAAATCAAAATCAGGAGGAATAATAAAAAGAATCGGAATATTGCTCAGCATGTTGTCTATCTGCATATCGTTAATCATTTTCAGTTCTTTTTTGTATTCAAGTTCGTTTTTTTGCATTATAGAACCGATTACTATTATAATTAAATTCGGCGGGGATGCGTAAACCGAATAGTATGCCCGGTTAAAAGAATCGAACATCATTATATTATATTCTTCGAGTTCGTCTTTTATAAAGGATTTATAAAAGTTTTTTTCGGATTCGTCGAGTACCGCAAATATTTTATAAGATTTATTTTTTTGTTTGTTCATGCATTATTATTCAATTTTTATTTGACTAGTCGAATATATTCAGTTCGTCTTTGTACAGATAAATTTCTTCTATCGCCGATTTTATAAAATCGATATTAATTCCTAAAATATTCATGGAATCGGTATTTATTTTTTCTAAGTAAGTTGAGCCTGAAAATCCAACTCCCATAGCCCTTGTCAAAAAATCCGCAATGTTTAATATCGCCGTTTCTTTTTTGAAATCGTCGGCAAGAGCGGGATTATGATGGTATTTTATAGGTATATATATAGAGGAAGGAAGATTCCATTCTTTTACCAGCATATACCCAAGCTGGTCGTGAGATATGTTGAGAATATCATGTTCTACTTTTTCCAAAGGTTTTTCTTCTTTTTGCGCTGTTTCCAATATAGCCTTAAAATCTTCCTTAAAAGTCGTTGCTATAATAATTTTCCCTATGTCATGCAGCAAGCCGACCGCAAACATATTGTCTGGATCTACGGTTTGCTGTTGTTTTTTGTTGTTTGATTTTAATTTACCGGTTTCGCCGGTTTTTTTTATGCTTTTGTTTATTTCCTGAGAAATATGTTTGGAAGCGAATGCGCAGAACAGGGAATGTTCCGAAAGACCGGTCATAGTTTCTTTCATTGCGGTAAAAACAGATGTAGAAATTACGATGCTCTTTAATACGTTTGCGCCTAAAAGCACTATGGCATGGTTTATACTGTATATTCTTTGCGGAAACCCGTAAAAAGGAGAATTTACTATTTTTAAAATTCTTGCGGACAGGCTGACGTCTCGGGACATCAAATCGCCGATATTTTTGATAGAAAAATTATCGTTATCTATTTCTTCCGAAATTTTAGTTAAAACCTTAGGGAGGGTAGGTATATTTTCGGTTTTTTTAACGGTAGCTATTAACTTGTCCAAGGTGTCTATTTTTTTCATTTGCCGCGTTCACCGGAATTATGGGTTTCGCCGTAAAATTTAATTATCTGATTTTTAATTGCGTCTTTGATTTCTTCCATATATTCATAACCATCGTCATTTTTAAATCTTTTTTCTAAAGACGCTATCTCTTTTTCCATTTTTTCTTTATTTTCTACGGAAATTTCATTATCTTTTTCCCTGTCGCGGCCGGTTCCTTCTATAAATATATGCATTTCTTCGGGAGAAGAATATTCGCCGCTTATCTTTTTTATATTTTCTATAAATTTATCGGTTAATTCCGTTCCTTTTTTAAGAATAGTTATACCTTTTCTGGAAACTATATCTTTTGCCAGGACATCCCCTGCTTTTAATTTGTCGGTTTTAATTTTCTGCATATTTTTCCGTTTTGTGTTGATTTATATTATATCATATTATAAAATTATAATAGTTATTATAATTAATAAGCAAATAAAAATAAATAAAAATAAATAAAAAAATGAATTTATTGAAATTAAAAATTGCCGATAATATTATTATATTGAATAATTATATAATGTTAATTTTATCCGAAAAAAGAGAAAATCCGGTTAATTTAAAAAAAATATTCGAAAGAAAAGTTTTGCTGACGAGATTGTTTTTTAAATCCGGCATACGCTGTGAAAATTTAGATTTAAGCAGGTTTAAAAACATAAACGAAGAAGTTTATAAAATCGATATACAGAATAAATTATCATATATTATAGAATCGGATAAAAAAATTATCGATATGCTGGACGGCATGAAAGAAAACGTCGGCGAAAAAATAGCGATGCTTAATAAAATTTCTTCGGCTATAAAAGCTTATAAATCAAACTAAAAACTATCTAAAAAATATTAAATTAAATTTTAAATAAATGGACGGACTATAAATGAAAAAAGAGGAAGATTACGATAATTTTTTTTATGAAAATCAGGAGATAGTTTTAGAAACTCCCCAAAAAAAATTTAAAGGATATATTGCTAAGTTAGATGAAAATATTTTAAATATAATTTTATACGCTTGTTTTGAAGATAAAAAAGTTTTAGAATTTGATTTAAACGATTGCAATCCGGAAAAAGATATAGAACTTATAAAAAAAACGGACGATATAAACATAATAAACTATGGATTTTCTAAAACGTATAAATATAAAATTGCTATACATAAAATTTTTAGAAATACGAGCGGTATTTTTATTAAGGCAAATATTTCCGGTAAACCTATAGAAGAAAGGGAAGGAAGGGAATTTGTAAGGGTAATTGCCGTTATACAATTTATTTATCAAAAAATTTCTATGGAGGAATTCCTTGAAACTAAAGAGTCGTATATTGCGAGACCTTCTTTTACTACATCCGTTTATGGAATTTACGGCGTAGCTTCTCCAAAAGTATACGGAACTCATGCCGAAAAGGACGAAGATATCCCTATAAATCCTAAATTAGAAAATCTTTTGATAGCCATAAACAGTAAATTAGACGTTATTTTGTCTATATTAAATCCTGAAGCGTCTATTTTTTCGGATGTTAAAGAAAAAAGAGTATCCATAAGCGGTTCAGGAATTATGTGGATAGAGGAAACAGATAAAAACGATACGATTCAAAATAAAAATAAAGACGAAAACAAAGAGGATTTAAACTTAAAACTCGGCGACATATTAAAGATTACTATGCTGTTTCCATCCGTTCCTCAATTTGTAGTAAAAGCTCTCGCACAAGTCGTTAATGTTTCGGAATATCCGTCCGACGAAGGTTCAAATAAAGCCAAGATTTCTTTTGCATGCAAATTTACCGCAATAAATGAATCGGACAGAGACGAAATTATTAAGTTTACATTTGAACAGCAGAGACGGCAGATAGCCAAACAAAATAGGGAGCAGCTATAAAAAAAATCAATTACTCCTTATTTGTTAAAAAAAAGCGTCAGATTTTATTTTCTGGATATTAAATCGTCAATTAACTAATAACTAACTCAAA
Organism: Candidatus Acidulodesulfobacterium acidiphilum; assembly: GCA_008534395.1. Classification (NCBI taxonomy): domain Bacteria; phylum Candidatus Acidulodesulfobacteriota; order Candidatus Acidulidesulfobacterales; family Candidatus Acidulidesulfobacteraceae; genus Candidatus Acidulidesulfobacterium; species Candidatus Acidulidesulfobacterium acidiphilum. Next base: position 66,136 of record SHMQ01000011.1, on the reverse strand, counting down.
AAAGTTATTTAGGAGAAATTAATTTGACGTCTTTTTCTGTTAAAATGCAAGTTACGATTTTGGCAGTTCGTTATTTAAAAAATCTGAAAGAACGACTATATTGACGCGCCTGTTAAGCGCTCGTCCGGCGGCGGTAGCATTGCTGGCTACAGGCTTATATTTGCCGTATCCGGAAGCAGACAGTCTGGACGGAGGAAAATGAACGCTTTTTATGAAAAAACTTAGGACGTTAACCGCCCTTGCGGTTGAAAGCATCCAGTTATTGGGATATCTAAAGGTTCTAATAGGCGTAGAATCCGTATATCCTTCAATTGAAATATTGTTGTTTATTTTTAAAAGTTCGGAGGCTATATATTTTAATAGCGGATGATATTTTTTTATTATTCTAGCGCTGCCGGAATTAAAAAAGCTTGAACCCTTAAGGGATATAACAAGTCCCCTGGTAGATTTATAAATTCTTAACGAAGATTTGTACAATGCATTTCCGGCGGCAAAAGATTTTATTTTTGATTCTATTCCCGTAAATACCGCCGATTCCTGCCGTTCTTCTTTAATGAGCTTTTTATTCGACTTAGATACCTTAAATTGGGAAGGCGAAACCTTAGGTACTACCAGCTTTGGAGTAGAAGCTATATTCGGCTTTGAACGCGAAACCGTTATAAACTTATTGGCTCCAAATGCCTGCTGTATCGAAATTGCAAGCTCCTTTAATCTGACGTTGTTTACTTTCGATATTGCAAACATTACTATAAAAAAGGACAGGAGAGTGGTAAGAAAATCCCCATAGCTGATCATCCATCTTTCGGAATTCGAATGTTCCGGACATTTTTTCTTTTTTCTGGACATTCTTATTTTTCTCCATTTTTCAAATCGTAAGCTTTTTTCTGCTCTGTGCTTAAAAAAGACTTAAGTTTTTCTTCTATAAGTCTAGGATTTTCGCCGTTCTGAATGCTTCTTATGCCCATAAGGATAAGCTCGTACCTTAAAACTTCCACTTTAAGGTTCATTTTAAGTTTACTGGATATAGGAAAAAGTATGGTGTTTGCAAAAGCAAGACCGTAAAGCGTTGCCGTAAATGCGACTGCAATACCTGCGCCTAGTCTGTTAGGCTGGTTCAGATGCTGCATAACGTGTATAAGACCTAAGACTGCTCCTATGATGCCGAGCGTCGGTGAATAGCCGCCCGCCTGCTCGAATATTTTAACGCTTTCGTCGCCGAATTCTTCTATATTAGACAACTCCGTTTCCATAATATCCATGACTACCTGAGGATCTATGCCGTCCACTACTAACTGAAGCGCTTTTTTTATAAAAGGGTCGGATGAGGCTTCTATTTCCGATTCCAATGCAAGAACGCCGTTTTTTCTTGCTTTCGTTGCGTAATTCAACAGGTCGGAAATTGTAGTTTCATAATCGACTTTTTTTGATAAAATAACTCCTTTTGCGGATATAATCGCTTTTTTAAGGTTATCCATCCTGTTTCCGGCAACCGTTGCGCCGGTTGTTCCTACTATAACTATTACGAAACCGATAGGGTCAAGCAATTGCATCAAATTAGAACCTTGGAGGAAATTTCCGAATATTATTCCGCCGAGACCCAATATAAAACCGATAATAGAAGCTATATCCATTGTTTGTATATTTATAAAAAGATTAAATTATATTAAAATAAATCTAAATAATAATAAATTTTCTATATTATAATACAAAAAATATTTTTTTTAAATATCTTATAAATCAATTTTAATAATAAACGATGATTTTATAGCCGCCGGTTAAACTTTTATTAACGTTGGCATTATGATATAATATAAAAAATTAAAATTTATATTAAATTTAAGTTGCGTTCATGCCGCATATTTTAAACGACAATGGAAAAATTAAATATTAATCTTAACATTCCGGTTTCTTCGGAACCGAAAATTTCGAGCGAAGCTTCCGTTAAAAATAACGGTAAAAATGAAATTACCCCTGAAGAGCTTAGCGAAATAAAAACGGTCGCCGTTAAATTCGAAAGCCTTTTTTTAAATATGATTTTTGATTCTATGTCTAAGGCAGTGGAAAAAGGCTCTTTTATAGATAAAGGTACCGGCTATAAAATTTACAATTCCCTTTTTTACGAGGCCGTAGCTAACAACAACAGCTACGGTAAAGGCATAGGCATAGCAAAAATGATCGTCGATTATTTTAAAGAGCATCCGTCTTTGATAGCAAAGGACGGAATAAAAGGACTAAGTTCTTCTGTCGCTTCTATGTCCGCTACCGGCAATTTATTTCAGGCATACGGATTAGCTTCAAAATATGGGGGCGCCGGCGCCGAAGGACTGAAACTTAACGCTTTGAAATCCGACGGCGCTTCCGGTTCTGACGCCTCAGGAGTTACCGAAGATTATGCCACCGCCGACGGTCTTGCAAAAAAAGCTTCCGAAATTTACGGCGTTCCGTACGGTTTAATAAAAGCCGTAATCAAAACGGAATCCGGTTTTAATCCTTATGCCGTTTCCAATAAAGGCGCCGTCGGACTTATGCAGTTAATGCCTAAAACTGCAGAAGAACTGGGCGTCGATCCTTACGATCCCGAAGGCAACGTTTTAGGCGGAACGCTTTACCTTAAACAGCTTTTGGACCGTTACGGAGGCAATACCGAGCTTGCTCTTGCCGCATACAACGCCGGTATAGGAAATGTCGAAAAATATAACGGAATACCGCCGTTTGAAGAAACGGAAAATTACGTAAAAACCGTTCTTGCTTACTATAAAGAATACTCTTGATTAATTTTAAGCGGGATTATCATCGTATAAATTTTATCATATCGTTTATTTTATATTATGGGAAGACTTATAAATTTAAAAGAATACGCCGGTATGCTCCAAGACTTTAATCCTATGCTTATAAAGGGAAAAATAGTTAAAGCCGTCGGACTCGTCCTTGAAGCTAAACATCCTGATCTTTCCATAGGAAAAATCTGCCGCATTAAAGGTAAAAACGACGTGTCTTCAAAAGGTATCACCGCAGAAGTTATCGGTTTTAAAGACGACAAGGCAGTTCTTATGCCTTACGGCGATATAGGAGGCATAAGTTTAGAAAGCGAGGTTATTCTTTTAGAAGAAGAGGAAAAATTTCCGGCAGGCGAAGAACTGCTGGGAAGAGTCGTGGATCCGTTCGGCAATCCGTTAGACGATAAAGGAAAAATTCAATGCGGCGGTTATGCAAAGATAGTCAACGAGCCTCCATCTCCTTTATCCAGAAAAAGAATTAACGAAGTTATGGACGTCGGAGTAAGGGCGGTAAATTCTTTTTTGACGATAGGCAAAGGGCAGAGGATAGGTATATTTGCCGGCTCAGGGGTCGGCAAAAGCACTCTTCTCGGCATGTTTACCAAATATTCTAAATCAGACGTAAATATTATAGCGCTTATCGGCGAAAGAGGGCGCGAAGTTAAAGAATTTATAGAAAAAAGTCTAGGAGAAGAAGGTTTAAAAAAATCCGCCGTTATCGTCGCTACGTCGGATAAATCCCCGTTGGTCAGAATGAGAGGAGCTTTTGCGGCGACAGCCCTTGCGGAATATTTTAGGGACAAAGGACTTGACGTGCTTTTTCTTATGGATTCCATTACCAGGTTTGCAATGGCTTCGAGGGAAATAGGACTTTCGGCGGGAGAACCTCCGACGGTAAGAGGCTATACGCCATCCGTTTTCAGCGTTTTGCCGAAACTGTTAGAAAGAGCTGCCAACTCCGATAAAGGAAGCATCACCGGAATATATACGGTTTTAGTAGAAGGCGACGATATGAACGAACCTGTTTCCGACACGGTAAGGTCTATACTCGACGGACATATAGTTCTTTCGAGAAAAACGGCGGAAAAAGGAATATTTCCGGCGATAGACGTTTTAAACAGTTTGTCCCGCGTCATGCCGGACATAGTTTCAAAAGAGCATCTGCTGTACGCACGAGAGGTTTTAAAAGTGGTTTCGGAATACAGGATAAACGAAGACCTTATAAATATCGGCGCTTATTCTAAAGGTTCCAGCGAAGCGATAGATTTTGCCATAGACCATATATCTAAGATAGAAAACTTTATAAAACAGACCCCCGAGGAAAAATATTCTTTCGAGGAAAGCATTAACGAAATGACCGGACTGCTGAATTAAATAAATAAACCGCGAACTAAATATAAAAAAATAAAATAAAAAAATATGAACAAATATAGGATAGGCAAAAAAGATGCTTTGTCGCTGTTTAAAAACGATAACATTATCGAACTTGGAAAAATAGCCGACGGTATAAGAAAGAAAAAACATCCGGACGATATAGTCACGTTTATTATAGACAGAAATATTAACTACACCAACGTCTGCATCTCGGAATGTAAATTTTGCGCTTTTTACAAAAAATACGGAGTGTGCGACGACGACGCTTACGTGCTGACGAAAGAACAAATTTTCGATAAAATCAGGGAAACAAAAGAACTTTCCGGTACGCAGATTCTTCTTCAGGGAGGATTAAATCCCGATATAACTATAGACTACTATATTAATCTGTTAAACGATATTAAAGAAAATTTCGATATACATATACATGCGTTTTCTCCGCCGGAGATTACTTTTATCGCCCGTTCAAACGATATGACTATCAGAGAAACCGTAAATCTTTTGAAAGAAGCAGGCTTGAATTCCGTACCGGGCGGAGGAGCGGAAATATTAGTCGACAGGGTAAGAAAAAAAATAAGCCCGAATAAGATAGACAGCGGGCAGTGGCTTAAAGTCATGGAAGAAGTTCACAATGCGGGTTTAAATTCTTCCGCCACCATGATGTTCGGAACTATAGAAACCGATGAAGATATAGTGGAACATCTTTTAAAACTTAGAGACCTTCAGGATAAAACCGGCGGTTTCAAGGCTTTTATTCCTTGGAGTTTTCAGAGTAAAAATACGTCGCTTAATCCAAGGGGCGTTTTCGGTCATTATTATCTTAAAGTACTTGCGGTTTCAAGAATAGTTTTAGACAATTTCGATAATATTCAGGCGTCATGGGTAACGCAGGGAGCGAAAATGGGACAGGTCGCGTTAAGTTTCGGAGCTAACGATATGGGTTCCACAATGCTTGAAGAAAACGTAGTAAAAGCGGCGGGAACGGCAAACAGAACAGTCGATGAAAAATTAATGGTTAGATTAATTAAGGACGCGGGATTTATTCCTGCGCAGAGAACGAATAATTATACGCTAATAAAAAAATATCGCTAAATATATATATTTTTTTAAAATTAAAATTATGTTATAATTTTTATAAATAAACAACAAATTATATTATAAAAAGGCGGGGGCATAATTTCCGTGACGGAAGAAAAGCTTTTACATTTTAAAAATATTTTAAACAAAAAATTAGAGTCTTTGCTCGACGATGCTCTTAAAACCGTCGACAGCATGACGAAAGAAGACGATAATTTTCCAGACCCTAACGACAGGGCGACTTTAGAATCCGACAGAAATTTCGAACTAAGGATACGCGACAGAGAAAGGAAACTAATTCCTAAAATACAGGAAGCGCTGTCCAGAATAGAAAACGGTACTTACGGAATATGCGACGAATGCGGCGGAGAAATTTCCGAAAAAAGATTGGAATACAGGCCGGAAGCTACTTTATGCATTGCCTGCAAAACTAAACAGGAAGAACTTGAAAAAAGGAAGAATAAGTAATAATATTAAAATAGCGGTATTACATAATATATCAAAATTAATCTAACGGCTGTTATTTATTAAGGATAATGCCATGATAAATTTAGCGAACAGAATTACTCCCAGAAAAAAAATTCTTCTGGTAGAAGACAACAGGATGCATTCGGAACTTGTGCGAATTATTATACAATCGTCTTTTGACGCCGACGTAACTATAGCAGAAAACGACAGGGACGCATTGGATAAAATTACCGAAGGAAATATTTTCGACCTTATTATTATCGATATAATGCTTCCGAAAATAAACGGTCTCGACGTTCTCAGGACTATCAGAAAAGTTTACGACAAAGTTCCCATTTTAATGATAAGCGCTCTTAACGATAAAGAAACCGTAAAAAAAAGTTTTGAAGACGGAGCTACCGATTACGTCGATAAGCCTATAAGAAACGAACTGCTCAGAGACAAAATAAGCCTTCTGCTTAACAGCCGGTCTTTATAATTCAAATTTATAATTTATTATCGTTGCGTATAAATAGATATTTATTACTTAACTATCAAGGAGAAATAAGTTTAGCTTGAAGAAACTGAATAATTTTATGAACGGTGTCATGGCAAAAATTCTGATATACGGCGGCGGCAAAGCCGCTAAGACTATGATTGAAATGCTTCGAGACGATAAAAACGTCGAGATAGCCGCGTTAACCGCCAGAAATTTAGACAAAGAAGGCGCCGTCTATGCAAAAGAATCCGGAATAAAATGCTTTAAAACGATTAAGGAAGTTAACGACTCTAATATAAATTTTAATATAATATTTAATCTGACCGGAGAACCTGAATTAGAACTTGCCGAGCTTGCGTTGCTTCACGACCACGGAATAGAGATTATTAATTCCGTCAGTTCCAAACTTATTTACGACCTGCTTTACGACAGGCACAAAAATCATATCGATAAAGAAAGCATTATTAAGCAGTTAAGAGAGCAGAAGGCATACTTTAAAAATATCTTAGACGATTCTTTCGATATGATTATGGTCACCGACCGCCGCGGTATAATTACCGAATTTAATAAGGGCGGCGAAAATATGCTCGGTTATTCCCAGAAAGAAGTTATAGGAAAGCGCGCATCCGAATTTTATATAAATCCCGAAGAAAGAGACGATATTTTAGAAAAGCTTAAAAAAGATAAATTCGTAGCAAATTACGAAACGCTGCTTAGAAAAAAGGACGGAAGTACGGTCAATATATCTCTTACGATATCACGCATTATGGATAAGAATGGAGATATAATAGGAACTATCGGCATTTCTAAAGATATTACGGACATAAAATTGCAGGAAAAAAGGCTGAAGGAGCTGAACGAAAATCTTGAAAATAAGGTTATAGAAAGAACGAAACAGTTTGAAGAAAGCAACAAGGAACTTAGAAAGTCAAATGAGTTAAAATCTAAATTTATCGCAAATATGTCTCACGAATTAAGGACGCCGCTTAATGCAATTATAGGCTATTCAGATCTTCTTAAAGATTCGGCGGATTTAAGCGAAAAGCATAAAAAATATACCAATAACATATTAGTATCGGGCAAACATCTGCTCCAGCTTATAAACAATATTCTCGACATATCTAAAATAGAAGCAGGCATGTTCACTCTTGAATACTCCGTTTTTTCTATTAAGGAAGCTATAGACGAAGCTATCGTCGTTTTAAAATCGCTTGCCGGAAAAAAGAATCTTACGATAACCGTCGATTATGAATGTTCCCAAGATTACAAACTGTATTCCGATAGAATTAAATTTAAACAGGTGATATATAATCTTTTAAGCAACGCCATAAAATTTTCTTTTGAAAATACCGAAGTTAAAGTAGTGTGCAAAAATGTTTCTCCCGCCGTAAATATTAAACCGGAAACATCTCGCGATAAATTGTTTGAATACATACAGATAGACGTTATAAACAGCGGAATAGGCATAGACGATAATTTTAAAAATAAAATATTCGAAGAATTTACTCAGGCGGATAATAATTACTCTAGGCAGTATGAAGGAACGGGCCTCGGACTTGCTTTGACGAAAAAAATAATAGAACTGCACGGAGGGCATATAAACTTTGAATCGGTCGAAAACGGTTTAACCGATTTTACTTTTATCCTGCCAAATCCTCTTGAAGCCGAAAAAGCTGCCGCAATGAGCGTCGAAGAAACCGAAAAAACTTTAATAACGGTAGATGCAAAAACTTTTTTCTGGAACAACAACGCCAAAAGAAATAAACCTTTAGTGCTTGTTTCAGAAGACGACCGCCCTACCTCTGAAATTTTAACTATAAACTTGGTAAACTCGGGATATTCGGTTGCCCATGCATACGACGGAATAGAAGCCGTCGAAAAGGCGAAAAGTTTAAAGCCTTTCGCTATTCTATTAGATATTATGCTGCCGAAAAAGGACGGATGGGACGTTTTAAACGAATTAAAAACCGACAAAGACACAAAAAACATACCGGTAATTATAACGAGCATAATAGACAATAAAGACTTGGGATTTGCGCTAGGCGCTACGGATTATCTTATAAAACCTATAGAAAAAGAATCGCTTATTCATACTCTTTCGCAGTTTACATTGACCTCTAAAAGAAAAAAAAGACAGGTTAATATTCTGCTTGTCGACGATGACCCGATAGTTCATAAAATGATAGGAAAAATTTTGGCGGATGAAGGTTTTAATCTCGTCCATGCATACAACGGCGAAGAAGGCCTTAAAATGTCAATAGAGCTTAAACCCGATTTGATACTGCTAGATTTGATAATGCAGGACATAGACGGATTCGAAGTAGCCGAAAACATAAAAAAACATCCTATATCTGCTCAAATACCTATATTCATTATAACGTCCAAAGATTTGACGGTGGAAGAAAGGCTTAAACTTTCCGGCAATATTGAAAGAATAATAGGCAAAAAATCTTTTTCCGCCGAAGAATTAAGCCGCTCTATAAGGGAATTGGAGCTTATCTATCCCCAAAAAGCAGGTTTATTCGATGAAATTACCGGTCTTTTAGACCATAATTATTTTAATATAAGATTGGCTCAGGAAATTAACAGGGCAAAAAGATACAATATAGTTTTCAGCGTAATATTTTTAGATATAGATAATTTTAAAGAATACTGTGATTTAGTAGGAAATTTTCATTCCGATATAGCGCTTAAAAAAATATCGGAAATGTTAAAGAAAATGCTTAGAGGCTCAGATGTGATAGTAAGATTCGGCTATGACGAGTTTGCAATAATATTAAATAATACATTAAAAGATGCGGCCGTATTCGTCGCAAACAGGTTCTGTTCCGTTATAAGGGATTATCCTTTTTATAAAGAAGAAGAGTTGAACTCGAAAAAATTAACGGCTTCTTTTATAGTCGCTTCGTTCCCAAAAGACGGAGAGACTCCGGAAGAGCTTGTTTCTAAAATATACAACAAGCTTTGCGATATTAAGAGTTCGGGAGGAAATGCCGTAGCGGAAGTAAACTGAATAATTAAAAAAAATAAAGAAATAAATTAATATTAATTATTGATACGTTGCATTATTAAATTAAATTAATTATATAATATGCGCCATAAAATTCTTATAGTAGAAGATAATGCTATAAATCTTGATTTAATTACGGCAATGCTGGAGCCGTTCGATTTAGATATAGTAACGGCTGAAGACGGTTACGAAGCGCTTAAAAAAACGGATGAAAATCCCGATATTGCTTTAATTCTTCTCGATATAGGACTTCCAGGGATAGACGGAATAGAAGTTTTTAAAAGGTTGAAATGCAATGAAGCATACAAAAATATTCCCGTTATTGCGGTTACGGCTCACGCCATGGCAGGCAATAAAGAACATCTGATATCTCTTGGGTTTAACGATTTTATCGCAAAACCTATAGATAAAAACATACTTTACGAAAAAATAAGGGAATATTTAAAAATTGAAGGATAAAACGGAAGAATTTAAATTTTACACAAAACTAAAGGTCAGATACGAAGAAACGGATGCTATGTCCGTCGTTTACTACGGTAAATATTTCGTATTTTTCGAAGTGGCAAGAACGGAGTATCTTAAAAACATAGGCTACAAATATACCGACATAGAAAAAGAAGGCTTTTACTTCGTTGTAGCCGAATCCAACTGTAAATATTTTAATCCTGCGAAATACGACGACGATTTAAAGATATATACAAAAATAGAATATATAAAAAATTCTAGTTTTAACTTTATTTATAAAATAGTAAGAGAAAATAAGACGGAAAATCCGCCGAAAGACGGCGGATACCCTATGACCTCGAAACTTAAACAAACTCTGCCTTCAATACATACCGAGATCGCCTCCGGATATACGGTCTTAGTCTGCGTCGACAACGTAGATTTTAAACCTAAGCGTATTCCAGAATACCTTAGAAAAGCTATTAAGGATTTCGAAAAATTCTAATATTTTTTTGACGTGGGCAGAATCAATTATATCCTTTTCCCGCTATTGCCGTTTCCTTCCTTATTTGCGGAATTTTGTAACGTAAATGTAACAAAAAATTAACATATTTTTAACATTTTCGTCATAATCCTGAAACATTAAAATGATTAAATAATATTATCTCAATTATATCAGTTTTTAATATTGATATTAAATTAATTTAATCGTTAAGTTTAAGGAGGGACGCAGAAATGTCCGCAAGAAAATTAGAAAACGCCGTTTACTTTAACTATTTTAATCCGCTTAAAACATTTAAAAAGATTGAAAGGTTTAAAAATTTTTATTTTAACGTTTCTGTAAATATCGCCGCAAAAATTCAGTCCGAAACTAAAAAAAATAAGGCAACTAATGTATCTTACGGCAAGGTTTTATTATCTGTTTTTGCTTTCGGAAGTATTATCTCCGTCGCTTCATGCGCTTCCGCTATGATAAACTTAAATCAGGGTTCGCTCGGTATAGGCGCTTCCGGCATTTTAAACGAAGCTACGACGTGGATATGCTACAGGCTTGCTCCCGCTACTCTTACCATAGGACTCGTTAAAGGCTTTTACGATATAAAACAGCACAAACCGGATGCCGCAAGAAAAGCGTTTATAACTGCGGCGGCAGGAACAGGCGTTATGCTTGCTCCGACTATAACAGGGGCAATACTCGGAATAGTCCAGAATGCGGGAGGCGCTGCCGCCGGTATGAATATTGGAGCCGGTAACGGCGCAACGACGATAGGACAGCCTTAAAATGCTGCATAAATAAAAATAATTATAACAATACATATATATAAATAAAATAAAAAATGACTCAAAAAAAACAGAACAAAGCAATAAATGCGCAAGGATATACCGAATTTAAAATATACAGCGAAATACACGGAAAAATAACGAGATTCGGGCTTGAAATTTACGACTGGGCATTTTTTATTTTTTTGACTACGGCTTCTATATTAATATTTAAAAAAGCTATTATTATAGCGATATTGTCGGATACCGCAACATTAATATTTATAAAAAAGTATAAGAAAAATAAACCGGATTTTTATACGAATTCGCTTTTATCTTTTATATTCGCAAAAAAAGAGCTGTACGTTTTAAATTCTGAAAAGGAGAAATAAGAATAAATTTATGCTGTTAAATTCCGTTTTAAAAAAAATAGAGCCGTCCGGTTCATTAAATAAATACGTTAATCTTTTGTCGGTAAACGACGGTATAGCCGCAGGCGTAGACGGGTCTTTTACAATAGGTTTTTCCGTAAAAGGCTTCGATTACTATCTTTCCGAAAATAAAATAGTTAACGATACGGCTTACGTAAACGATCTTCTGCTCAATCTTATGGACGAAAACATCAGTCTTCAATGGATTTACAAAATAGGCGACAAAAATGAAAAATTTATTTCTAACTACGAAAACTCTTCCGTGCCGCCAGTAAATTTTAAATATATAAAAGATAATAAAATAAAGCATCTGGAATCTAAAAATATTAAAAACGTTAATATATACCTTTTTTGCACAATTAACGGTTTAAGCCTTCGTTCAAATACCGACAAAACGAACTTAACTTCTATATTTGCAGGTTTTGCAGGCAGGCTTGCCAAAATTGATTTAAAGTCTTCCGTTAATTCTATCGCAAAACTAAACGCCGGCTGCGATAAAAAAATAATAGAAAGAAAATTAAGAAACGTCGAAAACAATCTGGGTTTTATATCCTCAAAACTCGATTTAAGCTTAAAAAAAATGAATAATCAGGAGCTTGTGGACTATTTTTACGAAGAATTAAATCCTTTAAGATTTGCCTGCGGAGTCAAAGCGCCGAAATGGGAAGATATGATGGACGGTTCGACGTTCAGAAGCCAGCTTGTATATTCATATGCCGAAATCAAAAAAGATTTTTTTTATATAGACGGATATTATTATAAATTTATAAACATGCACAGACTTCCGTCAAAAATAGATTCATTCGGTATAACGCCCCTTTTAAACTTAAACGGGTCTGTGACGGAAGATGATTTTTTCCCTTATGATATAGCAGTCGCCTTTAATATTCCAGAACAGGAAAAAACTATGGAAAAAATACAGACGGACAGAAATATAAAAGCAAGTTTGACGGAAGCGGTAAACGGCGGATATACGGATTATAAAGGGGTTAATATTACCGAACAGTTAGACGAGTTTTTGGAATCGGTTTCAAAACTTAAAAAGAAAGTCGTAGAATTTTCTTTATGCGCGCGAATAAAGTCTAAAAATTTAGAAGACCTGAATGTAAGGGCGGTAAAACTCCTTGAATCTTTTAAAAATTTGAACGGAATGGAAGGAATAATAGACGACATGGAGCATCATAAACTTTATCTTTCTTTTTTACCCGGTCAATCGCGCTTTAACAGGAGATTTAAAACGTCTATTTCTACGGCGGCGGCACCTTTCATACCGCTTAACGAAGGGTTTAAGGGGACGGAAAAATGCGCTATTCCGTTAATAAACGACAGAGGGGAAGCGGTAAGACTCGACCTTTACGAAAACCGCCTGCCTTCAAAGCACGGAATAGTTTTCGGCAAAACGAGAAGCGGAAAAGGTTTTATGCTTAACGGATTTTTAAGCAATTTTTACATATCCGGCGACGATTACCATATAGTAGGGGTTGACATAGGCGGAACTTACAAAAAATTCTGCAAAATATTTAACGGCGATTATATAGAAATAGACCTCGACGGCTCTTACTGCATAAATCCTTTCCCTCCGAAAAAATACTTCGTCAAAGAAATAAACGGAGAAGAGGCTTTCGACCCCGATATTATGGTTTTTCTGACGGGTATAATAGGACTAATGGTAGAACCGGAAAAAAAATTATCGCCCAACGACAGAACCATAATATCGAGGGCGGTGCAGGCGGTTTACGATAATATAGACGACTATGAAGATATGCCTATAATATCCGATATAAACAACATTTTATTCGATTACGGCGAAGCCAGGGATATTCAAGATAAACAAAGGGCTATGGAAATGGGGAAAAATCTGTTTCAGTGGACGGATATTTCTTCGCCGTACGGAATGCTCATAAACAGAAAAAACGGAATAAATATAGATAATAAAATAGTAATATTCGACCTGCAAAAGTTAAAAGGCCATGAAGACCTGCAAAAAGTAGTATTTGCTATTATAAAAAATATATCTTTTAAAAAAATGTACGACAAATCGGCAAAAGTTTTTTTCTTTTACGATGAATGCTGGGAATTTATGGGAGACCCTAAACTTGCGGAGCTGATAATGCATCTATACAAAACATCCGCAAAATGGGGTTCTATGGTATGGAGTATTACGCAGGAGCCTGGCGATTTGTTAAAGGCCGGCGCCGTAGGTAAAAGCATAATAGAAAATTCGTCGGTTAAAATATTTTGTCAGCTTGACGGAGGAGTTTCGGAAAACGACTTAAAAATATGCGGACTAAACGAAAAAGAGATAAACACCGTAAAAAATCTTAAGGTAGTCAAAGGACATTATTCGGAATATCTTTTAAAATTCGGAAAAGATTCGTCGGTTATAAGAAATTCCCCCGACCCTTTTGAATACTGGCTTTGTTGTAAATCGTCCGAAGACGAAGAATTAGAAAGACGGATAGAACGGCTTTATCCGGATAAAACCTTAAAAGAACGGCTTTATATTCTTGCGGAAAAATATCCGAACGGACCGTATGGGATAAACGGAATAAACGTATAAACAATATATGCCGGATAAATAAGCTATTATACGGCATTATTCAGGAATATAGCGTATGCAGCCATTGCGGCAGTTCAAAAATTTAAGGAGGATGAAATGAAGAAATTGATTGAAAATAAACCGCTGATAGCTTCGGTTATAGCTATTTTTACAGTTTCGACATATTTAACCGGCGTTTCGTACGGTTTGCCCCTGCCTATTCCGGATATAACCGCTATATCGGGACAGATCCAGTCGGTAGAAACTGCCGCAAACGGAGCGTTTTCGGCGCTGCAGGGATTGGCCGGAACTCTCGGCTATGCTCCTGGGGCTGGTGGAGGACCTCTTTTTAATCCCGGACCCGGACTTTCGGAAGCAATGGCTACCGTGGACAAACTGACGGCAGATGTTTCTAATATGCAGGAGGAGTATCAAAACATATTAATAAATTTCGATAAAATAAGCCATTTAGCGAATTCGGTTGAAGATGCCGTAGACAATATAAATAATTTGAATAATCAAATTAACTCGGCTTTTAATCAGATTCCGCAAGATTTAACGGCAAGCGACGTTCAAACCGGTTCATTGCAAAATGCGGCATCAGGCATTAATTCGGACATTAATTACGAATCTTCCGAATACGGAAATATTGCTTCGGCGGTTTCAGATGAAAACGCTTATAATCCGTCGGTTTTTGTTTCGGGAGGTTCTGCAGGCGGGCAGTCGGGTTCTTTAAATAAATCTGATCTCGAAAACGGTTCCGCTTTATTTTCTCAGGGGGCAATTTTTAATTCGGCGGAAAATTCCGGAGATCCTTCAGAAAATATAAACTGTTCGTCGCTTGATGTCGGCTATACTTTTGATTCAAGCGGAAATCCCGTAGGAGGATGCACCAATTTAGCCGGCGGATTTATAAGCGATACCGCATCTTCAGGGCTTTATAATGCGGGATTATCCGCGGCAAGAGCTCACAAGGCGGAGTTGGAAGGCTCAGAATTTATGAACGAAATTTCCGGAGAGGCATTAAAAAACAGCTCAAATTATTATGCATATCAAAGTTCTATTTTAACTATTATGGCTGAAGAAAACGCATCGAGTTTAAAGAATTTAGGATATATGGAAAGTCAGCTTAAGCAGATAGAATTAGACAAATCGGCGGAAGAAATTAAAAAAGAACATATCGGTTCGGTTATTATGCCGCAAACAAATCCGACCCCCGGTTTAAATTATTATACTAAAACTACTATGTAAATTTTATATTCAACTTATTACCTATCAACCGATTCTTAGTAATTAAGAAAAAATTTAAACAAATATTTTTAAAAAATGTTTAAAAAAATGGAACTAAAAAATATGAAAATGAAAATATATACAGGTTTAAAGCATAATTTGCGCTATAATTTTTTTATAACCCTTGTTGCATTTTTGTCGGCAATTTTATCTATATTTTTAATTTTTTGGTCTGTTTCCTCTATTTTTAACGCAAAAAAATGTTATGCGTCCAACCCTCCCGCCTCAGCCGCTTCTTCTAAAAAGGGAGGGGCAAAATCAAACGATACGGCGGTGAGTCAATCCGCCCTTTCTATTTCAAAACTTAAAAACGGCGAAGATTTAAGCATGCTTTCTATCGATTCTATTCCTTCGGCATTAAATAACGACTCCGAACTGAGTACTTTCGTTACATATATTTTCTATTTTTTATTTGCGCTTGGAATAGTCCTTTCTTTTTTTGAAGGATACCGCGCAGAATTAACGGGAGCCGTTTTTAATTATTACGGATTATTTTTAAGGACGGCTTTGATAGCTATAGGCTTTCTTTCATGGAAGCAGACTGGGCAGTCTAATTTTGCCCAGCTTATATTGACTTTAGCCGATAAAATTCAGCTTTATCTGATAAAGCAAAACATATTGGGGATAGGTCAGTCTGTTTCGCAGATAGTGTCTTCTATTTCGGGCAGTCTTCATTCCGTTTCGATACCTACCGTTTCTTCTAACGGCACCGCATCCGTAAAAAGCGGCTGGAATTTAAATCCCGTTTCCTGGCTTGCCGGCGCTATGCATGCGATAACGGGAGCGGTTCTTATGGGCATAATTTGGTTTTTGTTTAATATAATTTATCTTGCGATACAGCTTTTTATGGCGTTAATTCAGCTTGTATTTTTAGGGCTTTTATTTTCGATGTGTCCTATAATACTCGGTTTTGAAACTATACCTTATATGAGAGGAATATTCGGTAAATGGTTTAAAATGTTTGTAGAAATATCGTTCTGGGGGGTTATGGTCGCTCTCGAACAGCTTATTTTTTTTACTATATTAAGCAAAATGGAATCTGCAAATATGCCTTCTACGGGAAGCGGAATAGGCAATATTATAGGATTGTTTACTTTTGCGGAAGTTATAACAGTTTTTATCGTAATGATAGCAATAAACGTTTCGGTTCCTTTTTTAGTAGCAAAATTATTTGAAGGTATAAGCGGCGAAGCGCATGAAAAAATTAAAAACGTAAAATCAAAAGTCGTTTCTGCAGGAATTGCCGCCGTTTCATAATATTATTAAAAAAGTTATAAAAAATAAATAGTAAAAACTATAAAGATAAAAAATTAGGGTAAATACTATATGTCTAATCTGTTTAATTATAAAAACGATTATAAAAAAAGAAACGGCAGATTGTTTTACGAAATATGGGGCGATTTGGAAGCCCAGAATACGACCCTAAAAATAATAATAGTCTTAATGTCTTTAATTACTTCGACGTCTTTATTGACTGCTTTTTATACTTATAAAGCAAACAGGATTCCGGTAGTAATAAGGGTTAATTCGGCTGGAAACGCAAAGGTATTGAGAAATCTGCCCTTTAATAATAAAACGGGAATGGGCGAAATAGTATATTTTTCAAAAAGTTTCGTAAGGGAATTTACCGGATTTAATTCGATAATGATAAAAACGGAACTTTCCCGCGCATTAAATAAAATGTCGGAAACATACGGCAAAAAAACGCTCAGGGCTATAATAAGAAGCAGGTTTATTCAAAAAATGGAAAAAGCCGATATTACTTCAAAAATAAAATTTAAAAAAATAAAGTTAATTAAGCAGACCGTCAATCACGACGAATTAAAACTTTACGTCATACGAACCGTAATATCTAATACCGATACTTCCGCGAAGAATGCGGCGGCCTACGAAGACAAATTGATTCTTAAAAGAATCAAAAGAAGCGTTCAGTATCCTTTCGGTTTGGAAATAGTCTATTTCAGCAGTTTAAAACTTGGAGGAGCTTAAAGGATGTTTAAAAATTTGAACGATTCTAACGTAATCAAAGAAGAAGAATTAGAGAACGGCGACAGTTATAACAATAACGATAACGGTAGCGATAGCTATAATTACGTTGATTTTAACGAAAGTAAAAGAAAAAGTAAAAGCGGAAGCGGAAGCGGAAATGAAAGCGAAGACAAAAATGAAACGGTCGACGCTATATATGACGACGGAGCCGACGACGGCAAAGATATTTATAATTCAAACCCTGCGGTCCCAAAAAAATTATCGGGAAAAGATTTTTTACGCTATTTTAAATTGCCGCTGATAATTTTAGTTATATTAATTGCCGTCTTGCTTTTTATAAAGTATATTATATTAAGCGGAAAACCGGAAAAAGTCGTGAAAAAAGTCGTGAAGAACAATACCGTTATAAACGATAAAAAAATGTTTTCTCCTGCGGTTTTTAACGAAAGCGGTAAAAATAATTCCGTAGAAAAAAATCGTTTAAGTTCCAAGTCGAACGAGATAGGAAGAAAAAAATTTAACGTTAAATTTAAAAAAGAAGCGGATAATTTGAACCGCAGGATAAAATTTAATTCGGACGGAGGTAACGGTAACGGATACGGCGGACGCTACTCGAACTCTCGAAGCGGTTCGGCGGCTCAGATAACTAAAAAAACCGTAGTTTTTATAAAAGCAAGCTACGGAAAATATATTTTAGATAAAGAAAGAGGTTTAAAAATCGTCAAAGGCCCGCGAAAAAACGCCGGTTTTCCGCAGAAAACAGCTTATTCGGAAATAGCCGTCCCGCAAGGCGCAGTAATAAACGCCTACACGAAATATAAAATTTTTTCGTATAATACGTCCGTTCCCGTAATAGCCGTATCGGTTTCAGGTTATTACCGCGGCGGCAAACGTGTTTTCGAAAAAGGAGCCGAATTTTTTGGAACGGTAAGCGTAAAACATTCTTTAAACAGACTGAACATAAATTTTAATAAGATTATAGAGCGTTCCGGAAAATCTTTAACCATAGACGCAATAGCGATGATGCCCGACGGTTCAGGCGGCGTAAAAGGCGACGTCCATAATCATTATACCGGAAATATATTAACTTCTATAGCGCAGGGCATAGTCGGCGCGGCGTCTATTTTCGTAGGAGGCGGGTCGAGCGTTAACTCCTCTAATCCATATACTTTTCAGGATCAGGTTCGGCAAAATATAGCGCAGAACGAACTTAACGACGCAGAAAACGGACTTAACGGTTATGCGCAGTCCAATCAAAACATTAGTATTACTTTGCCGGCGGGTACTCCTATTAAGATAATTTTTTTAAGACCTTTATATATGAACGGGATTTAACGGCTTGAACGCAAAATAAAATTATGAACGATAATAATGCATATACGATAGCAGATAAAATCAACGCTATAAAAGACGGTTTAAACGTAAATTTTCTGGAAAGAAAAAATGCCGTAGATATGATAGTTTTATCCGTTATTTCAGGAAAACATTCAATTTTAATAGGCGGCCCCGGACTCGCAAAAACGGCTGTTTTAAAAGCGCTTGCCTGCAGGATAAAAGGTTTAAAATTTTTTGATTTTCAAATGACGCCTGCAACTAAAATAGAGGAACTTCTTTCTTGCGGAGGAACAGGCGATAGCCGCAGCCGGAATAAAAATAAAATCGGCATCGACAATTGCGATATTGCTTTGATAGACGAATTTTTTAAAGGTCATCATTCCACGTTAAACTCATTGTTATCGATAATGAATGAAAGAATATTTTATAACGGAAACTCCGAACCCGTGAAAATTCCGCTAATAAGTCTTTTTGCGTCGTCTAACGAGAGGACGGACAAGTCTTCCGATTCAAATCTTTTGCCTCTTTACGACAGATTTTTATTCAGAATGGAAATTCTGCCCGTCAGAAGCGAAGAAAATTTTAAAAAATTACTCGGACTTAAAGACGGAGATATTGAAAAATGTGAAATTTCTAAATACGGAGAAGAAGTTTTTTTGCAAAGGGAAGATATAAATATCCTAAATAAAACGGCGGAAAACATAGAAATTAGCGACGAAATTTTAAATAAAATGTATTTAATCAGGGAAGAATTAAAAAATAAGCAGGTGATAGTTTCCGACAGAAGATGGCGCGAAACGGTTAAAATTTTAAAAACGGCCGCGGTTTTAAATAAAAGGTCTAATGTTGCGGCTGAAGACTTAAAAATGCTCGAACCTTCTTTATGGACATATTATTCCGATATAAGGGCGGTAAAAAACGTCGTAGGGAGAGTTTTAAAATGAAAAACGGCGAAAAAAACGGCGCTTTTATCGTTAAATTATCGGTTTCGGGCGGAATTTTCGCAATAGAATTAGTTTATCTGTTTCTTGTATCAGGATTTTTCTTCGATGAAAAAATATCTAACTATTTTGCTTATTTTAAAGGAGTAAAGCTTGCGTTTATTTTTATTCCTTTAACTACATGGTTTGCGTCTTCATACACTTTGACTAATATAATTTTCAACAAATATTTATATTTAAAACCCGACGACGATAAAAAAAATAAAAATAAACTAACGGGCAAAAAATCAAAAAATACAGGCGCTATGATATGGCCGGAAAGCCCGGAACTTCAGTTGGTAGTCGGAGAAATTCACGAAAAAAACGGAAACAGAAAAGAAAAACCGGATTGGCTTACAATAGACGCAAAGGGTCTATATACAGGAATATTAGTATTTGGCTCTACGGGCACCGGAAAAACAACCGCATGCGCATACCCTTTTTTAGACCAGTTGGCTAAATATAAAAACAAGTCGCCGGAAGAAAAGATAGGCGGGCTTATACTAGACGTTAAAGGCGATTTTTGGAAAGAGGCGGTTTCCATACTAAAACGAAATGAAAGAACAGAAGATATAGTTATAATCGAACCCGGGTCCGGTTACTATTTTAATCCCATACATTATCCGCATCTAGATGCCAAAATTATTGCAGAAAGATTATATTCCGTTTTAGAAAATATGAATTCAAACGACGGAAGACAGGACAGTTTCTGGAAAGATAAATCCATAAATCTTTTGGCGAATTCCATAGATATAATACGGCTTTGCATGGATTACGCTACCTTAAGCGATATTTACGAAATATTGTCCGACGAAAATAAACTTGGCAACATTATAGATTATGCAAAAAATTTAATAAAAATAAAATCGAATAAAACCGAAACTTACGCAAACGAACTTAAATTAGCGGTATCTTATTTTTCGGGCGCGGATTACGCAGGTCTCGACGAAAGGACAAAAGCCATTATTAAGAGCGAATCTTTAAGGGTATGCAGCGATTTTATAAAGCCTGTTTTTAAAGATACTTTCTGCGCTCCTCAGGAAAAGCTAAATTTTCCGGGCTTTCATGAAGTCGTTAATTCCGGAAAAATAGTTATATTAAACATGCCGGAATCAAAATACGGTTTAACCGGAAAAATTATAGGCATAATGATGAAACTAGATTACTTCAGGACGGTTCTCAACAGGGTTTACAAATCGGTCATAGACGATAAAGTAAATACTAAAAGACCGGTCTTGTTTATATGCGACGAATATCAGAATTATGTGACTTCCGGCGATATAGAATCGGACGCTGAATTTTTCGCAAGATGCAGACAGTCTAAAGCGATTAATATAGTTTTAACCCAGAGTTACAGTTCTTTAAAGTTGAAACTCGGCTCCGAAGAAAAATTAAATTCTTTAATAGGAAATATAAGATCGACTATTTGGCTTGCGTTAAGCGACGATTATTCGAGAGAAAAAGCTTCTAAAATATGCGATAAGGAGTATAAGCTTAAAATTACGGAAAATATAACCGAGCAGGACGACAGGGCGGTATTTAATCCTTATATAGGAAAACTGCTGTCCGACGACAATACTATTTCTCAGGGAACCACAAAGACTTACGAAAAAATGCCGTCTTTCGATACCGACGGTTTTGCAAATTTAAAATTAAATCAGGCCGTTTACAGAGTTTATTCCGGCGGCGAAGTAAAAGGACCCGGCGTAGTATATCTTCATCCTATATACAGGCCTAAAACTAAGAGCTATTTCGATTAGTTTTGTTATTATTAAAATTTGAAATAATAAGGTTGGGGGTTAGATAATATATTATGGGCAATTACGGTTACGGCGGAAACGGAAGAGGAGGGCAGGGAGGAGATCTGGATATTATTGAGATAGCTTTTTTAGTATTTAGCGGATTATTCGCTCTTTTCTATTTTACGAATTTAAATTTTAAGTATTATATAAATTCGTTTTATGCATTTATAGCCTATTCTTTTAAAGTTTATCCTGCAGACGTAATTTTATACGTTTTAAACCTGTTTTTATTTTTAGCGGGACTTCACGGTTTATACGTTAGAATTTTTGAAATAAGGGTCAGCGGTTCTAAACTAAAAATGTTTAATAAATTAGAAAAATATAACGGCGGCAATAACGAAGAAAACGGCATGAAACCATAAAAAGGAGGAAATATTTTGAAATTAAATTCAAACCAAAATTTGAAAGAAAATTATAAATATAAATTAAAGTTTACATTTAAATATAATACTATAACTTATTGTATTAACGGCATTAAATTATATAAAATATTGCCTTTTTTCTTAATTTTATTTCTGTCATATTATATAAATTTTACTGCCAAGCCTTCATTCGCCGTAAGTTATTCGCCTTTAAAAAAATATACGATGAGGAAAAAACTTTGGGTGCATAAACTGCGAATAAAATCCGGCATAATATATCAATTAAACACGTCGCCGGGATATGTTTCCGTTATAACTCTTCCCGTTATACCTTTGGACGTTGCGCTGGGCAATACCGGAGCTTTTTCGGAACAGATAGTAGGCAGGCAGATATTTATAAAACCAATTACATACGATTATAAAGAAACCGGCAACCTTGAGATATACACTAAATACGGGTTAATAAACGTACTTTTAAGAATAAGCAACGCTAAATCGGTCACCTATAATTTAAACATTGCAAATACTATAAAAAACGTTTTCGTCAAAAATTACGTTAAAAACAAAATTGACGCTTTAAAAACGACTTTGTCCAAAAAATATAAAACTCGTGAATTATCTTTAAGCAAAAAAGCCGAAGAATTAAAAAAAGAAAAAAGAAGCGTTATGAATCTTATCCTTATGATTAACAGAAAAATAATCAACAAGTCGTTTACCGAAGACGGTGTTACGCTGACTGCGCTTGCCGTAAGCAGGATAAAAAATTTTTATTACCTGCAGTATCAGCTGACTAATAATTCAAACAGAAAATTTTTCGTAAGAAACGTCTATCTGTATAAAGAATACGGCGGCAATTTTTTCAACGGATACACGCCCGATAAATTAGAAGAAATTCCGGTTATAAATAAAACGCCTCATAATAAATACTATATGCCTTATAAAATAATAAAAAACGTAATAATTTTTAAAAAAGGCGGCAAAAGCGGCTCGAACGGCGGCGGTTATTCGGCGCAATCGTCGGGATATACGAATATGAGGCTTTCTTTTCATATTTTATACGGTAAAAGATTAATAAAATTAAAAATTAACGGTATTAACCCATAATCGATATTAATTCTCTATTTTAATTTATATTTCGATAGCTAAAATCTTAAATAAAAATCTTAAATAAAAAAATGAAAATCAATAATAAGTATATAGGTATAAAAATAATAAAAAAAATTATTAAATATAATAACATAAAGATATATATTTTATGTTTTACATTAATTTTATCGATGCAATTTTTTCTTTCGGGTTGCGCTTCAAATTCTTTATTTAGAAATAGTTCTGCATCGACTTATAATAATTATAATAATAAAGAAAGCGGCAGTAACGGAAGCGGCGCTTTTTTAGAAAAAAATGAAAACCTTAAAAAAGCGCTGGAAAATAGCGTATTATACTATTCTTTAAAATTAAACAAAGTTTCGGGAAGAAAAATTAAGAATTTAGAACGTTCGGAAAAATACGGGCATAAGGGCAAAATTAAGCAAACAGGCTTAAACAATGGTTATATTGTGCCTTCCTTTATGAAGGAAGAACACGGCATTACCGATAAAATTAAAAAAAATACAAAAAATTACGCTTATAATGCTACTGCTACCGTTAAAATAAGAAAGGTCAAATCGGCTAAAGACGTGAATAAAAATGTAAATACGGCTGCGGCTGCCAATGCGTCAAAACAAAAAGAAAAAGAAATAACCCCGATATTTATTAAATTAAGTAAAACCGCTAAGGCCGACGACGGTAAAATAGTTTTAAACATAAACGGCATTCAAGCTGCGGGCAATTTAGAAATTATTTCGTTTTCGCTGTCTAATTTTTACAAATTGCCTTTAAGATATAAGCCTTTGCTGTTTGAAAAATCGGGTAAAAACAAACACATAGAAATACCTTTTAAATCAAATATTAAAAAACAAGGCGGTAAAAATTACTTTATTTTATCCGGCTTTAGCAAAATCAAAGGAAAACTTATCTGCATTTTAAAAGATAAAAAAAGCATTGAGAAACCGGCTTTGCATAAAACGGTTTTGTTTATCGAAGCGTTATATAAAAACAATTACGGCGGAGTAAGATTTATAAAACTGCCCGTTAGATTATGAATAATTTGGCTAAAATAATTTTAATTTTCAGACTTTGGTATCTATCGATAATGTTATCAATTTTTTTATTAAATACAAGATTAATTAAAAAGTTTTCGGCTCCGTTTTTTATTTTCTCCGTTTTGCTGCTTTGCATCTTTTTAGCAAATTTTATAATATGTTTAAGTCCTGTATATGCCGCCGGTTTAAATCAAAAAAGATTGGCCGAAACCATAGTCTACGCTTCAAAAAAATACGGCATACCGCTTCCTTTTTTTATTGCGGTTATGAAAGCCGAAAGCGGCTTTAACGTTATGGCTTTAAGTCCTAAAGGCGCGGTCGGGCTTATGCAGGTTATGCCCAAGACAGGCGAAGAAATGGATATTAACGTCGAAAATCCTGAATTAAACATTATTGCCGGCGCAAAGTATCTTCATTACTGCCTTAAACGTTTCGGCTTTAAACCTATTACTGCTTTAGCCTGTTATAACGCAGGTCCAGATTCTGTCCGCACGGTATATATCAAAAACCGCCGCAAATTTATAATTCCGCCGTACCGGCAGACTGAGATTTATATTATGCGGGTTTATAGGTATTATATTTATTACAGAAAAATATTGAGGTAATTATAAACAAAACCGCCAAAAAATGATATAATAGCTTGAGTTAATCATCTTTGACGATAATAAAAATTTTTACCGGATAATGCAATATTATTATTGTAACTTATGCGAATTTAAGAGAGATAAAGCATAGCATATCATAGTATATATCCAGCGTATAATAAATTTTATCTGAATAGAAACAAGGAATCATAAAATGACCGATAATGTTAATACCTTATTAAATGAAAATAATATTACCGCGCCGGAAAAAAGGTTTCTAAATTTGTCTGAGACAAGCAATTTTGCTTCTGCATATTTAAATAAGCCGGTTTCCGTTTCTAATATTTCATATCTATTGCAATACGGCAGAATTAAAAAATATGGCGATAAAAGAAATATATTGGTAGATGTTTTAGAATTAATAAAATATTATGATTCTTTAAATAATTTTGAATATAAACTTACAACCAAAAATCCTTTAAATTTACAAAATATAACTAAAGATGAATATATTATTAACAGATCAGAAATCAACGAGAATATTGTTAAGAACATCGATAATAAAAATAGATTAGGCAATTCCGACGGTCAGCGTTTGAATGACTTTGCGAATCCGCTATTGTCTTTTTCTCGTTATACAGAATCCGAAAGAACTAAGCATGTTCATAGGATACATCCTTATAAAGGAAAGTTTATACCTCAATTAGTTGAATATTTTCTTGATATCCATATCGACGAATTTAAAAAAGAAGCGTATTTTAAAAAAGGAGATATAGTTCTTGACCCGTTTTGCGGAAGCGGAACTACTTTGGTTCAATCTAACGAATTAAATCTGCATGCCGTTGGAATCGAGATTTCGCCCTTTAATGCTTTAATAAGTAATATAAAGATAGGAACGCATCCTTTGTCTGAAATCAGAAAATATATTTCAGATATAACATATAAATTTACGGATTTTCGAAAGAAGAAAAATAACGATTTTTTTATCGAAAATTTAAATCGTTCTTTATCAAAATTTAATAATAAATATTTCCCTTCACCGGAATATAAAATAAAAGTAAGAGAGGGAGGTATAAACGAAAAGGAATACGGCGGGCAAAAAGAGAAAGAGTTTTTAGTAGAATACGAAAGATTGGTAAAAGAGTATAAAGTCGAGATAATTAACAAGTACGACTATAGCAGTTTTAACGGAAAATGGTTTTTGCGGCCGGTAAAAGAAGAAATAGATTTTATTTTCGGCGAGATTCAAAAGATAGAAAACTCGGACGTAAAAAAAGTATTAGCGGCCATATTAAGCAGAACTATGCGCTCTTGCAGGGCTACGACGCATGCCGACTTAGCAACGTTAAAGGAGCCGATAGTAAGTCCTTATTACTGCAAAAAACACGGTAAAATATGCAAACCTTTATTGACTATAAAAGACTGGTGGAAAACTTATTCCGAAGATACGATACAAAGGCTTGAAGAGTTTCAAAAATTAAAAACGAATACTTTTCAATTATGTTTGTGCGGTGACAGTAGAAATTTGGATATATATGCCGAAGTAAATAAAAAAAATGTTCTTTTTTATGAAATATTAAAAAATCAAAAAATAAGAGGAATCTTTTCAAGTCCGCCTTACGTAGGATTGATAGATTATCATGAACAACATGCTTACGCTTACGAACTGTTCGGCTTTCAAAAAAAAGACGAAATGGAAATAGGCTCGCTTTCTAAAGGTTCTGGTAAAAAAGCCAGAGAAGCTTATATTAAAGATATTTCCGATGTTTTAATTAATTCGGCAAAATACTTGCAGGAAGACTACGATATTTTCTTAGTGGCAAACGATAAATATAACATATACCCTGAAATAGTAAAGTTATCCGGAATGAAAATAGTCAATAGGTTTAACCGTCCGGTACTCAACAGGGTAGAAAAAGATAGGAGTAATATTTATTCAGAAACGATATTTCATATAAAGCAAAATAAGTAAGGATTTTAAATAAGCAAAGCTTTAAACCTCGGGAGGACTTTAAATAGATTGGAATCTAATGATAGAATCGCTTTAATAAAAAATATTATAAAAGAAAGTTTAAAAAAGAAGTTTAAAACGTATAAGCCGGAAACTAAACAAATGCCGTTTCATTATTTATTGCTTGGCAAAGACAGAATGGCATTATTTTCTTTTATTCATTCTTTAAATACGACTTTCGGAATATCTATTTATGAACCGGTCGCCAAAACCCTTGCTAATCTTAATCCAAATTTTAGATTTGCCGAAAAACAATATACGGTTGGAGACTTTATAAGCGAAAAAGCCCAAAATGAAATTCAATCTATAATCAACGGTCTTGCTTCGGAAATAGAAAGCGTTCCGAATAAAGCACGAGAAATAGAAAGAATAAGAGCGGTTTGCAAAGACGGGAAAATGAATAAATTAAAGACGGTTAAAGTAGATTTATTTATTAATGATAAAGAAGGTAAAATACATTTATTCGATTTAAAAACAGTCAAACCGAACATAAGCAGTTTTAAAGATTTTAAACATACTTTGCTTGAATGGGCAGCAATTTATCTTGCTGAAAATCCAGACGCCGATATAAACTCGTATATAGCAATACCATATAATCCATACGAACCCAAACCTTACGAAAGATGGACGCTAAAGGGTATGTTGGATTTAGATTGCGAACTAAAGGTAGGGAAAGAATTTTGGGATTTTCTTGGCGGCGACGGTACTTACGAAGAACTGCTTAATTGTTTTGAAATTGCCGGAATCGAATTAAGGCCTGAGATAGACGAATATTTTGCGAGATTTAAATAAAATTTTGCTTAAATTACTATAAGCGACATTTTTTATTATTTGCGACGTAATATTTTATTGATTTGACAAATTATACTTAATTTTATTAAAATTAAGTAAATTCATTAAAAATTTAAAAAACAAGGAGCATCATAAAATGATTGCAGATAAAATTATTAAAAACGGTATATTTATTTTTAAGACCTCATTTTTATTTATTTTAGTGTTATCGGCAATTTTATTTCTTAATTTTAATCCGGCGTCGGTCAGAAAGTCGTTTGCCGACGGAAACGGCAATACGGACTGTAATGGAGTATATGCTACAAATCCTATAATTTATGCGCTTTATTTAAAGGCGAAAGGACAGGCTATAAGTAAAAACGACGTGGTTACCTATATAAAAATAGTTAATCCGGCAAAATATAAGCATGACAGGAATAACGTGTTTTTATGGAATAAGCTATATTCTGAAGATAAGACAAGGCTGAATAAACTTATGAGCTACGTCGATTCAGTAAAATATTTTAAAAATTACGTAAAAGCGTCGCTTAGCGGCTATATAATGAATAAAGGCGGTTTCTATTTAACGTACCGCAATAAAAAGAAAGTTATAATGAATGGCATGAGAACGGACAGAAATATCGATTTCGTAAAGATAGAACACGGAAATATATATCATTTTTCAAAGCGTTTAACGATAGTTTTTAAAAATGCGGGAAAGTTTAATTTTTTAAGTATTCCGGCAAAAAGAGCGGAAAAGTTTATCAATAAAAGAACCGGAACATTCGGTCATATTAAAAAATCCGTTTTTCTATCCTATAATTTTATTCCTTTAACGGCAAAACACGACGTTTTAACGGTAAAAGTTTTTTGCGTTAAGGTTTACAACAATAAAAGCAAAAGTTTTTTGGTTGGAATTATAAAGTAATAATGGTATAATTTATAATATATCGATAGTTTATATGTTTTAGGTCGGTATGCAATGAAATCAGGGGTGCCGTATTATTGTAACTATGGCTGAGAGCGTAGCCGTTAAAGCACGCAACCCTTTGAACCTGATACGGATAATGCCGTCGTAGGGAAGATAGACTTTCTGCTTACTTTTTCTTTTCTGCAGTTTTTCTTTCCAAAAGCTTTATCTTCAGGCATAATACATTAAGCTTTAAGCAATAAATTGAAGATATATTACAATGCTTAATTTGTCGAATAATAAAAATAGTAAAACACATAAAATCGAACCGGATTATATTTTGCAAAAAGCTTTATCCGGCAAAAGACTTGATAGCGATGATTTGCTTATACTGCTTGAAGAGCAGGAAGAGAAAGCTATTGAGGAAATTATTTTTACGGCAGATACGCTAAATAAAAAAATTAATTCCGATAAAGTTTCTTACGTCGTTAACAGAAATATTAATTTTACTAATATTTGCGGTTTAAATTGCAAATTTTGCGGATACAAAAGAACAAAAAATTCTAAAGACGCTTTTTTATTAGATTACGATAAGATAATCGAGAAAATTTCGGAGGGCGTAAAAAGCATCAGTATTAACGAAATATGCGTAACAGGCGGAATAAATCCGGAATTGAAATTAAATCCGGATTATTATTTTGATTTAATTAAAACGGTAAGAAATAATTTTCCGAAACTTCATATACATGCTTTTTCGCCTCAGGAAATTTACGAACTTTCCGAAACAACGGGTATGACGTATGCGCGGGTTATCGAAAAATTAGTTGATTGCGGCGTTAATTCCATGCCCGGAACTGCCGCTGAAATTTTAGCCGAAGAAACAAGAAAAAAGATATGCCCGCAAAAGATAAATACGGCAGAGTGGATGAAAATAATAAAAACGGCGCATTTACTCGGCGTTAAAACGTCTGCTACGGTGCTTTTCGGACATATAGAATCAAGCGGAGATTTGGCTTATCATTTAAGTATTATAAGACGTTTGCAGGATGAAACCGGCGGATTTACGGAATTTATAGCTCTGCCGTTTATTTCTCCCAAAACGTCTTTAGGAAAGTCGATAAACGGAAAGAAAATAATCGGCGAAAAAAGAGTGTTTAAATTTTATGCAATTTTAAGGCTTTTCTTGGACAATTTTAAAAATATTCAGACAAGCTGGCCTAAAATAGGCGTGTCCGCGGCTTTAAAATCTCTTGATTGCGGCATTAACGATTTCGGCGGGACTTTAATGGAAGAAAACATAACTAAAAGCGCCGGAGGTAAATTCGGTGAATTTTTAGAGGAAAAAGAAATAATAAATTTAATAAAACATGCCGGCAAAACTCCGGTCAGAAGGGATACCGTATATAATTATATATACGAAAAAAATAATAATAAAATTTTATGAAAATAGAATTAAACGGAAACGAATATATAGTCGAACAAAACGGTATTACGATTCAAAAACTAATCGACGAACTCAAACTTAATATAAAAAGCACTGCCGTTGCAGTAAATAAAACCATAATTTCCAAAAATTGTTACGCAGAATTCACGTTAAAAGAGAACGATAAAATAGACATGGTAACTATAGCTCCAGGAGGATAAAAAAAGGAAAAAAAGGTGTCAAAAAAAGGTGTCAGATTTATTTATTTTAATTTAAATAAAAGAGGAGGTTATATAAAATGATGAAAAAAAAAGACGATATTTTAAAAATAGGAAAATACGAATTTGACTCGAGACTGCTTATCGGAACAGGAAAATATCCCGACTTTCAAACAATGAAAGAGGCGGCGGATATTTCCGGAGCAGAAATAATAACCGTCGCCGTAAGAAGAATCAACTTTAACGCCAAAGAAAATTTATTGTCTTATATTGACCTTGATAAGTATATTCTTTTACCGAATACCGCAGGATGCTACACGGCAGAAGACGCGGTAAACACTTTGTTGCTTGCGAGAGAATTAGACGTTTTTAGAACAGACCTCGTAAAATTGGAAGTGATAGGCGATCAAAAAACCCTTTATCCCGACAATGAAGAACTGTTAAAGGCGGCAAAAATTTTAGTTAAAGAAGGATTTACGGTTATGCCTTATATGATGGACGATCCTGTCCTTGCAAAAAAACTTGAAGACATTGGATGTCCTGTAGTTATGCCGCTTGCTTCTCCTATAGGTTCAGGTTTAGGCATAAAAAATCCGTATAACATAAAAATAATTAAAGAAACGGTCTCTGTTCCCGTAATAGTCGATGCTGGAGTAGGAACGGCATCCGATGCTTGCAAAACCATGGAGCTCGGCGTTGACGGAATTCTCATTAACACGGCGATAGCCGGAGCTGCAGATCCCGTTAATATGGCAGACGCTATGAAAAAAGCTGTAGAAGCAGGCAGACAGGCGTACCTATCGGGACGAATCCCCATGAAACTTTATGCTCAGGCTTCAACCCAAATGGAGGGAATAGTATTTTGACAAAAGAAAAAAAAATAAACAAGACTTCCAAGTATTCCGCGATTCCTAAATCTGCTAATAATAATCCGCAAAAATCAAAGCCTGTAAAGTCTGTAAAATCTGTAAAGTCTGTAAAATCGGCGTTGCCTGCGTCAGACACGGGAAGCGGCACAGGAAGCGCAATAATAAGATTAAATAAATTTATAGCTATGCATACCGGCGTTTCAAGGAGAAATGCAGACGAAATTATAGAAGAGGGAAGGGTCGTAATAAACGGAAAAAAAATAAATAAACTTGCCGTTTCGGTTAAACCCGGCGACGAAGTTTCCGTCGACGGTAAAAAAATTAAATTCAAAGAAGAACCTAAAATTTATATCATGCTTAACAAACCCCAAGGATATATTACCGCGGTAAAATCCGAAGAAGGTTTTAAGACAGTCATGGAATTGGTGAAAAAAGAAACCTTGAAATACAAGCATATATTTCCTGCGGGCAGACTCGATTTTATGAGTGAGGGCATGCTGATACTTACCAACGACGGCGATTTTTCGTATAAATTAACGCATCCAAAATTCGACGTATTAAAAACCTATATAGTAGAAGTTAAAGGAGAACTGACCTCAGACCTTTTCAACAGGATAAAAAAAGGCGTCAGACTTGAAGAAGCAGGTCTTTTAAAACCTGACGACGTAAAAATAGTCAGAAAAAATCCAAATAAATTTATACTGTCGGTCGATTTAACCCACGGAAAAAACCGTGAAATAAGACGACTTATGGAGTTTTTTAATCTTAAGATTTTAATGCTTAAAAGAGTAAGAATAGGCGGACTATATATAGGCGACCTGCCTTCCGGCGAATACCGCATATTGAACAAAAAAACAGCGGAATTGGCTATTTCTAACGCAGACTCGGATTAATATGTTAATATGAGGCAGCGCAAATAAATAAATATTTTTCTGCTTCGGTTTGCCGTCAAGCGAAAAAGGTGTCAGATTAATTTTCCGCAAGTAGTTTATTTATAAATTGACTATTACGTATGCGGAAAATAATATCTGACACCTTTTTCATGACACCTTTTTCGATTTATCGACTAAACTAGCAAACGCAGTCGGGAGTAAAGAAATAAATAAATCTGTCCCCTTTAAAAATTAGTTCATGCTTGCTATTTTTGAACGGTACGTTTCGAGGCTGCCGGAAACGGGAGCAATATATATATCGCCGAATAGCTGAATCTGATCGATACTTATAAGGAGCAGTCTTGCCATTTCTAATACAGCAAGAAAATATGTAAAAAATTCATCTTTGGTGCGGCTGTTTTTTACGATTATTCCAAAAGTTATATTGCCCGTATTAGCAATAGCATTATTGTTATTTCCTGCGGCGTTAAAATTTTCGAAATAATAAATATTATCGTTAAATTTCTCCATTATTTCTATGATTTTTTCTTTTACGGAAAAGTTTTCTTTAGCTATTTCGTATACGCTAATCCTGTTTTGAGCTTCTTTTATTTTATCGTAAAAATATTTAGAAAGTATGAATATATTTGCTTCAAAAACGACTCCGTTATTTTTATTCTGATTTTGCGCGATAAGAGCGCCGTTTTCGTCTTCACCTTCATCGTTTTGAATAATTTTAACTCCGAACACGTCGCGCCCGAGTATAGGGCGGTTATTTAAAAATTCGGCAACTTCTTTTACTTTCTTATACTCTAAAAGCATATCTGCCAATTCGGCTCTAGGGTCTTCTATATCGCCGTCATCGTCTTCGCCGTTTTCGGTATTGCGTTTAGGCAGAAGCATTACCGATTTGATATATATAAGCTGCGCCGCCATTACTATAAAATCGCCGCCGGAATCTAAATTTAAGGCGCCGCCTCCGTTCATGCCTTCCACCGTGTCTTCATCTTTAGTCAAAATTCCGCTTTTTTCGCCGATGCCTATAGCTTCCAAATATTGGTTCGTTATTTCGACTATCGGAATATCGTATATATTGATTTTATTTTTTTTAATTAAAGTTAAAAGCAGGTCTAAAGGTCCGTTATAGGCTTCGAGGTTTACTTTGGGATAAAAGGAATTTGAATTTAAAGAAGTAGTTACGGTATCTTGCCGTTTAATCGGATGCATGATTATAAACTATAATATATATAACGGAATTAAAATACAGTAAATTCATTAAAAATAAAGATTTTTTAAAACTATATCGTTTACTATAAAGTTAAAAGAAACCACTAAAAAATTGCCGGGATCGATTAAAAGCAGTATTAAAATTAAAAATATGCCGAAAGGTTCTAATTTGTTTAAATAACCAGAAAAAGGCTCTGGTAAAAGACTGACGGCTATCCTGCCGCCGTCCAAAGGAGGAATAGGTATCAAATTAAACGTTCCAAGTATTACATTTATCATTATGCCGATAAAAAGCATAAAAGTTACCGGATAAACGAAAAATTTAAAAACAGAGGAGCCGTGCACTGCCTGAAAGTGAAGATGGCTTATAAAATATGCAAGATATAAATTCATAACCGGAAATTCAAAAAGTATAATCTTTAAAAAAACAAAACATATAAAAGCCAGAATAAAATTAGTGACCGGTCCTGCCGCCGCAACGAATCCGGTATCTCTTTTCGGATTTTTTAGCCCGTTAAAATTTACCGGAACAGGCTTTGCATAGCCGAATAAAAACGGAGAACCTACCAAAATTAATAATAAAGGGAGGAGTATAGTTCCAAAAGGGTCGATATGTTTAATAGGATTAAGCGTCAGCCTGCCTGCGTTTTTTGCGGTATCATCGCCGAAAATATGGGCCACGTAGCCGTGTGAAACCTCGTGAAGTATAATGGCGAATAAAACCGGAATTATTGCAATTACTATAAGCTGAATCGTATTATTCATATTAAACCATTATACGATTATTTTTCCTTATAAATCAACATAATTTTATTAGTTTATTAGCAATGTTTATTATTTTATTTTAATTTTTCCGTTAATTTTTTGTCCGTAATATTATATAATGATAATATATTACATAATCACATAAGCATGAAAAAAAACCATAAACTTTATAGCAAACTGAACGGCGACGTTCTGCCTTTCGTCCAGAAACCGGTTAGATATCTGGGTTTGGAAACAGGAACTACCATAAAAGATATCAAAAATATTCCTTTAAAATTTGCTTTGGCTTTCCCCGATTTTTACGAACTCGGCATGAGCCATATAGGAATGGGAATAATATACGATATTTTAAACTCCGTCGATTATATTGCCTGCGAAAGGGTTTACCTGCCTTATCCGGATATGAACGCAAAACTTAAAGAGCATAATATTCCTTTATTTTCTTTAGAATCTTTCGAAGAAATTAAAAATTTCGACATAGCAGGTTTTTCGCTTCAGTATGAACTATCCTATACGAATATATTATTAATGCTTGAACTTTCGGGTATTCCCTTATTTTCTAAAGACCGAACCGGAACGGACTCTCCTTTCGTTGGAGCGGGCGGACCTTGCGCTTTTAACCCTCTGCCGTTAAATGACTTTATGGATTTTTTCATAATAGGAGACGGCGAAATTGCTACCGCCCTGGTATGCGATGCGGTATTGGAAGCAAAAAACGACCTAAAATCAGGCGTTGTCGATATATCGGATTACAGAAATTACGTTAAAAGAAAACTTGCCGAAATACGGGGCGTTTATGTGCCTGGAATTTCAAAAAGCGTAAAAAAATCATTACTTAACGATATAGATTTAAATTATAACTTTGATTTTAAAACCAACAAGTATGTTTATATTAACAAGCATATCGTACCGCTTATAGAAACCGTCCACAACAGGCTTGCCGTCGAGATAGCGAGGGGCTGTTCTTCCGGATGCAGGTTCTGCCAGGCCGGTTATATTTACAGGCCGGTAAGGGAAAGGAAAAAAGATACCGTAGTAAATGCCGTAAAACACGGGTTGCATACGACCGGTTTAGAGGAAATATCGCTGTCTTCGCTTTCTACCGGAGATTATTCCGAAATAGAACCGCTTCTTTCCGAGTTAGCGGAATTAACTACCGAAGAGAGGATATCGATGTCGTTTCCGTCTATGAGAATCGGCTCATTAAGCGAAAATATACTTAAAAAAACCGCCGCAGTAAAAAAAACAAATTTTACGCTGGCTCCGGAAGCCGGAACCCAGAGACTAAGAAATATCATAAATAAAAATATATCCGAAACTGATCTGCTTAATGAAGCAGCAGGGCTTTCTCAAAAAGGATATAAGTCTTTAAAACTTTATTTTATGATAGGTCTTCCTTTTGAAAGAATCGCCGACTTGGACGGAATAGCCTCTTTAATAGTAAAAATAAAAAAAGCGGCAAAAGGACTTAACGTTACCGTGAACGTCAATAACTTCGTTCCAAAACCGCATACTCCTTTTCAGTGGTTTCCTATGGAAAAAGAAGAAGCGCTTAGCTTTAAAATAAATTATTTAAAAAAGATATTAAAACCGCTGAACGTAAATTTTAAATATCAGGATCCCAGGGTGAGTTTTGTAGAAGCGCTGATATCGAGAGGGGATGAATTTACGTCTAAAATTATCTATAAGGCGTACAAATCGGGAGCCGTTTACGACAGCGAGTCGAGGCTTTTCAACTTTGATGCATGGATAAAAGCGATAGAAACCGAAAACCGGAATCAAAACGAAAACAAGTTTAGCCATGGAAACGATTATCAATCTTATCAGGGTTATTTTAAATATCTATATGAAGAAAAAAATATAAACGACTCGCTGCCGTGGGATTTTATCGATATTCTGGTCGATAAAAAATTTTTGAAAGAAGAATATAAAAAATCTTACATGCAAAATGCTAAATCTATTTATTATTTTAATTCCGAAATAGACGGAGAATACCTTTCTACCCAAAACTGCAGAAAAATATGCTGCTTATGCGGAGTATGCGATTTTAAAACCGTAAGTCCGGTTTATTCATCAAAAGCCGCAAATGTAAAAATGCATAAAAATAATATTAAAAATAATGAAAATGAAAAAGATAAAAATAGTGGCGTAAATGATAATTATGACAGCAGTATAAATAAAGACGTCTTTTTTAATAAAACCGGCATAAACAGCGTAGAACTCTATAATTTTAACGGCAATAATGATATTAAAGTTAAAACCGTTCCGTTTTCAGAAATAACTTTTACATATTCAAAAAGAGGAATAGCAAAATATCTCGGACATTTGGAAACCGTTAAAATACTGCTTAAAGCTTTCAGGATAATAAAAATTCCGCTGTTATATAAAGAATCCGAATATACTTTGAGACCGAAACTAAGTTTTTCCAACCCGATACCTTTTATGTCGGAAAGCGACGAGCTGTACATTAAGGGGAGAATTCCAAAAATTCATGCCGCATCTATGAATTTGACCGATTTAAAAGATAAAATAAATGGTTTGCTGCCTGAAGGATTAAAAATTATAAATATAAATTTATAAAAAAAATTTATTGACAAATTTAAAAATAGTTATATTATATATTAAAATAATAAGTCAATGAAAGACTGAAACAAATGTTATATCGTATTTATAAATATACCATACTACATATCGATACATGCAGTATAGTATATACTTCATATAATTTTAATCATTTTTTTTGAATTAATTTAACAAGTGATGGTAATACGATTATAAATTTAATTTAATTTTTAATTAATTAGGGAGGGTAAGAAATTGAAAGCATTGAAAGGAAAAAAAGGATTAACCGTTTTATTTACCGCATTATTTTTAGTATTGGTAAGCTTCAGTCTTTACGGTTGCGCAAAAAAACCGGCTGCACCGACTAAACCGGCCAAAAAAACCGCTAAAAAAGCAGCTAAAGCCGCTAAAAAAGCAGCTAAAAAAACATCGAAAACTTCTAAAACAAAAGCAAAAACTGCATCCGCTCCCAAACCGGCAGCCGGAAATTTAAAAACCGCCGCATTGAAAATTATTAACGCTCAGGGATGCACGGGATGCCACGTAATTAACGGGAAAGGCGGAACTATAGGTCCAAATCTCGACAAAGAAGGAACAAAAGGCCATTCTATACATTGGCTTGAAGTTCAGATCAATACCCCTAAAGTTCACGATAAGACCACTATGATGCCAAATCATAACCTAAATCCGACTCAGTTAAAAACCGTTGCGGAATATCTTGAATCTTTAAAATAAGTTTTTACAATCGTATCATCGCGCAAAATTAATTAACATAAATAACAATAAAAGGCATCTATGAATAAATTGAATAAATTTAAATTCATAGATGCCTTTTTATATGATTCTTTATATTAATCTTAACAATATATATATACAAATACAAAAATTAGAAAAATTTATTATGAAAACAAATAACAAAAATAAAACCGTATTAATAATATTATTAATAGTCGCAGTCGTTTTAGCCGCAGGAACGCTGCTGTATAAAAATTTTAACGCAAAACCTAACGCCTCTACATCTGCCTCAAAATCAAAAATTTCTAAAATTAAACTTACTAGATATCAAAAATTTAAAAAATTTTGGCATAAAATGTACGCCCATCTTCGCACCGAAAAAGTCATTTATTCTTTAAGGCCGCTTTATAACGATAAAATTAATAAAATAGAAACATACAGCCTAACCCTTACTTCTTACGACGGGCTTCAGCTGAAGGGTTACTTCGCAATTCCTTACGGGGTCAAAGGAAAAAAATATCCGGGGGTTCTGCTTCTGCACGGCTACGGCTCTTATGGAACGCCGGGCTGGGCGCATTTTTTTGCAAGAAGGGGATATGCCGCTCTTTCGATTGACCTAAGGGGTCACGGCAGAAGCGCGACGGTTTATCATCCCGGTTTTCCGGGTCTTATGACTAACGGAATTCTTCACGTAAAAAGTTTTTCTATGGTTAAAATAGTTATGGATTCCCTTGCATCTTTAAGATTCCTTGAACACTATAAAGATATAAACAATAAGTATATTTTTGTTACCGGCGGAAGTATGGGCGGAGGGCTGTCTTTAATAGACGCCGCTATCGATAAACACGTTACCGCTGCAGCTGGGGACGTTCCGTTTTTAAGCGATATTCCGGTACAGATGCCGCTCGCAAAAATGGGTCCTTATATGGAAGTTAAGGCTTTTCTAAAAAAACATCCGGACGACAAATCTAAAGTTATGCGCTCTTTATATTACGTGGATACCAAACACTTTGCAAAATGGATAAAAGTTCCGGTAATGATAGGCATAGGACTTAAAGATGAGGACTGTCCGCCTAAAGGCACTTTGGTAGTCTATAAAATGATTAAATCGAAGAAAAAGCTTTTTGTCGCGAAAAACAGCGGTCACGTCGTGCTTCCGGGCTGGAATATGGAAGTTTTTAAGTTTTTTGCTCCTTATCTGCCAAAATACGATAAAAACGCCGTTAAAAAAAATATAAAAAGCAATAAAAACGGAAGGAAATTTTTATAATAATCAATATAAATACAACACAAAAACTTATTGAATATCGAATATATGAAAAAGGCGTCAAGAAAAAGGTGTCGGATTTTATTTTACGCATACGAAAAAAAACAATTAACTATAAAAGACGTTGCGTAAAATTAATCTGACACCTTTTTCTATATCATTGTTTATTTTAAAAAAAATTTAAAGGGAATTTTATGAAACGAGATAAAAGCTTAGAAGCGGTAAAACATGCAGAATTGCTTATGCCCGGAGGCGTTAACAGTCCGGTCAGGGCATTTAAATCAGTCGGGTTATCGCCGATAATCGTAAAAAAGGCTAAAGACGATAAAATTTACGATATAGACGGAAACGAATATATTGATTACGTAATGTCTTACGGCCCTATGCTCCTTGGACACGCCGACGAAAGAGTAGTCAAAGCCGTCTGGTCCGCCGCGTCGGAAGGTTTCAGTTTCGGCGCCACGACGGAAGCCGAAATCGAACTTGCCGATTTAATAAATAAGCATTTTCCGTCCATAGAGTCCGTCAGGCTGGTAAATTCCGGAACGGAAGCCGTTATGAGCGCACTAAGGCTTGCAAGGGGTTTTACAGGAAAAAGCAAAATTATAAAATTTGAAGGATGCTATCACGGACATTCTGATTCTATGCTTGTTAAAGCAGGCTCCGGAGCGCTGACTACGTCCGTTCCTTCAAGCGCCGGCATAACGGAAAGCCTTTCAAAGGATACTTTAGTCGCTGTTTACAACGATATATCATCGGTTAAAGAACTTTTTTCCGCGAACAAAAAAGAGATAGCGGCTGTTATAATAGAACCGGTTGCGGCAAATATGGGCGTCGTTTTGCCTAAGGAAGGTTTTTTAAACGAATTAATAAATTTAGCTCACGATAACGGTTCTCTAATCATTTTCGACGAAGTCATAACGGGCTTCAGGCTTTCTAACGGCGGAGCGCAGGGATTATTCGGTTTAAAACCGGATATTACTTGTCTCGGTAAAATAATAGGAGGAGGACTTCCTATAGGAGCTTTCGGCGGCAGAAAAGACATAATGGAATTTCTATCTCCGCTTGGGCCTGTTTATCAGGCCGGTACTTTATCCGGCAATCCGGTATGCGTAGCCGCCGGCATTGCGACTTTAAAAGCTATAGAAAGAGACGACGCCGTATCTAAGGCTAATTCTTCCGCTAATTATTTAATAGACGGTTTAAAAAACGAACTTAAAAATTTTAACGACAAAATAACCGTAAATTCTATTTCTTCGATACTGACTATATTTTTTAAGAGCGGGGGAGTTCTTAATTTTAACGACGTTATGAAATCCGATACAAACAGATTTAAAGATTTTTTCTCCTCTGTATTAAACGGAGGATTATTTATTGCTCCGTCCCAATATGAAGCAATGTTCGTAAGCTCCAAACATTCTAAAGCGGACTTAGACAAAACAGTTGCAATTATTTCGGAAGCGATAAAAAAAGTATTTTAAAGTATTTAGATTTTAAAGATTGGAAGAAATATTACCGGTAATGACCTTTGCTAAATAATTTGCAATAACTAATTATGTAAAAATAATTGGTGGAGGATAGGGGATTCGAACCCCTGGCCTATGCCATGCGAAGGCATCGCTCTACCAACTGAGCTAACCCCCCACTTTTAACAATTCATAACGGTAACAGAATTGAATTCTGTCACTTTCAATTTGTGACGGTAACAGAATTGAATTCTGTCACCGTATTTAATAATTATCCCAAAAAAAAATTAAAATTGCAACCTCGTTCTTGACTTTTTGAATACCTGCGATAAAATATTATTTAGAAACGATAAATATTTTACCTGTTTTAAACGCTTAATAATTTCTTGAATTAATATAATTAATTGATATATAAAGTTTAATTATAAAATATGAACAATTAAATAATTAAATCAGGAGGGGGAAATGGAGAGATTAGCCTCGTTTAAACAGTCGGTTAAAAGTTCGGTCGTAAAAAACGTGTTTCACTTTGCGGGCAACTATGTATTGCCTAAATTAAGCGACGAAACTATAATTAAACTTTCCGATAAAATAAATAATTTTGAAGCGCCTGCCGGTAAAATTTTTTTCGACCATATTTTTATCGGATTAAAAAGAAAGTTTCCGCATTTATCTAAAAACGTAAAACAAGGAATACTGGATAATTTTATTTCAAACTTTCTTTTGCTCAGCGGAGACAGAAGAAAAGCGTTTATAGAAAAAAACGGATTTTATCCGCCCCTCTTTTACGTAATCAGTCCGACTATGCATTGCAATTTAAAATGTTACGGGTGCTATTCCGCCAATTATACCCGCAGCGATAAACTTTCTTTTGAAAAAATTAACGAAATTATCGACGAAGGCAAAAAATTCGGCATATTCTTTTATACTATATCGGGCGGAGAACCTTTCGTAAGAAAAGACCTGTTCGATATACTGGAAAGAAATAACGACTGCTATTTTCAGATATATACAAACGGTTCGCTTATAGACGGTAAAACGGCGGAAAGATTGTCTAACCTTGGGAACGTTTTTCCGTGCATTAGCGTCGAAGGGTTCGAGAATGAAACGGATGAAAGAAGAGGTAAGGGGCATTTTAAAAAAGTAGTAACCGCTATGAACAACCTTAAAGACAACGGAGTATTGTTCGGATTTTCGGCGACTGCTACCCGCTATAACAACGAAGTAATAGTCAGCGACGAATTTATAGATTTTTACATTAAACAGGGAGCATTTCTGGGCTGGTATTTTAATTATATACCCATTGGACGCGAACCCGACGTAAATCTTATGCCTACGCCGGAACAGCGCAATTTTAGAAGAAAGAGGGTAGTAGAAATTAGGGAAACAAAACCGATAGTGGTTGCAGACTTTTGGAACGACGGCGTACTTTCCCACGGTTGTCTTTCGGGCGGGCGCGTATATCTTCACGTAAACGCGAACGGCGGAGTAGAACCTTGCGTATTTGCCCAATTTGCCGCAGACAATATTTTCGATAAATCTATGGAAGAAATTTTAAACTCCATGTATTTTAAATCAATCAGAAAAGAGCAGATGGGGGTCAAGAACAGGCTTCGTCCATGCATGATAATAGACCATCCCAAAATACTAAGAAAAGTAGTTTCCGAAGGCGGAGCAAAGGCTGCGCAGGAAGGAGGAGAGTCTATAATTACGGAACTTAAAGACAAGATGGACGAATACTCCCAAAATTACGGCAAAATTGCCGACAAAGTATGGGAAACGGAATTTGGAAACGGTAAATATTTCACTGCCTACGACGGCAAAAAATTAGAATTAAACGAAGAAGATTATTATAGAAAACAACTGTATCCGCTTAACGGAGGTAAAAATAAAGATAGCGAGAAAAATATAAATAATAATTAACTTTAATCCTTCACTAGAACGACAAAACATCTTGAATATACTATAATGATAAGAAAAATGTTTTAGAAAAAGGCGTCGGATTTTATTTTACGCATACAAAAAGAAATAATTAACGATAAAAGATGTTGCGTAAAATTAATTTGACGCCTTTTTCTTATGTTGGGTTAAGTAGTTTTATATTCTTTCCATTTATATTATAATATAAAACTATGACCACGGCAGAGATTGTTATACCTAAAAGCGGAACGGATATAAAGTTTACCTATATAATACCCGATGATCTTAATAGCGAAGCGGAAACCGGCAGGGCAGTGCTTGTTCAGTTAAAAAACAGAACCGTTTACGGGTTTATTTACGGAATAAAAAAAACCGACGATGAAGAAAAGGAAAGTGTAAAAGATAGTAAACCTATAAAATTAAAAAATGTATTGCGTATTTCAAAGGCAACTTTTTTTACGGAATCGCGTAAAGATATTTTTAATTTTTTAGCCGGATATTATCACGAAAATATATCCGGCGTTTTTGATGCCGTTTTGCCGTCTATAGACGTAAAAAGATTCGACCTGCTCGATAAATACTTTGAAGAGGCCGAAAGTTTTAATCAAAGTCCCGCCGATGTTTCAAAACAGGAAAAGCATCTCCTTAAAGAAAATAATCCCGATATTTTAAACTCAGAGAGACAACCGGTAAACGGCTTCCTTTCAAAAGCTGAATACGAACTTACTAAAGACCAGGAAAACGCCGTAAATTTCATAAAAGAATATATATCAAACGGATTTTATAAAACTTTTCTGCTTCACGGCGTTACGGCAAGCGGTAAAACCGAAGTATATTTCAATCTTATAGATTATGTATTGTCTTTAAATAAACAGATTATAATTACCGTTCCCGAAATTTTTATAACGAACCAGTTTATTTATCTTATAAAAAAACGTTTTGAAAACCTAATAAAACAAAATGCATTTGCGGTATTTCACAGTAAAATTTCAAGAAAAGAAAAGCTAATAAACCATTTCAGGATAATGAACGGCGGCGTCAAGCTAATTCTGGGCGCCAGATCGGCAGTTTTTTCTCCTTTAATAAATCCCGGACTTATAATAATCGACGAAGAGCACGACGGTTCTTATAAGCAGCAGTCGGGTCTTCTTTATAATGCAAGGGACGTTGCGGTTATGATAGCTAAGAAAACTTCCTCGGTATGCATACTCGGTTCCGCTACGCCTTCTTTAGAGTCTTATTATAATGCCTCCGTATTAAAAAAATATGAATATATTTATATAAAAAACAGGGTTAAAGGCAAAACGCTCCCTGATATACAGCTTATAAATTTAAAATCCGAATTTAAAACGCTTACCAAAAAAGAATTTAAAGATAAAATTTTATCGGAAGAAACTATTAAATTAATAACCGAAAACATCTTAGCCCGAAAGCAGGTTTTGCTGTTTCTAAACAGAAGGGGATTTTCCACGTTTTTAATATGCACTTCTTGCGGACATCAATTTTTATGTAAAAATTGCGCTATATCTTTGGTTTACCATAAACATAAAGACGGAAGGAAAAAGGAAATTCATACCGATATATCGCAGGAAATATTAGAATGCCATTATTGCGGCTATAAAGAAAAAGTTCCAAAACTCTGCCCGGAATGCGGCATGGATACTATAGAACCTTACGGCATAGGCGTACAAAAATTGGAAGAACACGTTAAGTCTTTATTTTCAAACTATTCCCGCAGTTCTTACGAATATAAAGATGCCTGCGGAGACTTAGACATGACCTTAAATGAATTAAACGGCGAAAAAAACGGGATAATAATAGAGAGAATAGATTCGGATATCGCAAAAAAAGGTAAAACAGGCGCAGAAATTTTTAAAAAAATGCACGATAAGAAAATAGACATACTAATAGGCACGCAAATTATAGCCAAAGGGCATGATTTTCCCGACGTCGGTCTCGTGGTGGTAATTTTTGCCGACAGCCTGCTTAATCTGCCCGACTTTAGAAGCGCAGAAAAAGCTTTTCAAATACTAACGCAGGTAGCCGGAAGAGCCGGCAGGGGAACGGATAAAGGCAAAATAGCCGTTCAGACTTTTATACCGGATAACTACTTGCTAAGATATACTGCGGCTCACGATATAAAAGGATTTTACGAAAAAGAACTTGATATACGCAAAGAATATGGATATCCGCCTTATTCTAAGATAATTGCCCTGAAACTAACCGATAAAAATATCGACGCTCTGATAGAAACCGCTTTAAACCTAAAAAAAAGCATCGAAAATATTATAGATATAAAAATAAAATCCGGCGATTTTTCCGGCGGCGTTAACGGCAATATAAGTATTTTGGGACCTTCGCCTTGCCCAATAGAGAAAATAGATAACGACTACAGGTATCAGCTAATTTTAAAATCGCCTCCGCCTGCGGCAAATCTGCATAAACTCGCATCGGCCTTAAAAATGGACGCTAATCTCTTTAAAAGTTTTTCTTCTAGAAAAATTGTCGTAGATGTTGACCCCGACGTTCTTATGTGATAAACTAAAAAACTATTCCGCATATATAAATATTCTAAAGTTAAGATTAATATAAGGTATCTGCAATGTAAATATAAAATAAATTATTTAAAATTATATAATAATATAATAAACTATAAACTAAATTATCTCTTCGAGGTTACGATTAAATGAATAAAGCTCAATTTACGGAAAAATTCGCTTCTAAAAACAATATACCAATTAAATTGGCTGACAGAATAATCGATACTATAATTAATGAAATTAAAGAAACTTTAATTCAGGGTAAAAGAATAGAAATCAGGGGATTTGGGAGTTTTTTCGTTAAGGAATACGATACTTATACCGGCAGAAATCCCAAAACCGGAGAAAAAATAGAGGTAGATAAAAAAGTAGTTCCTCAGTTTAAAGTTAGTAAAATTTATAAAAATGACCTCGTCGAAGATTAAAGCAAATAATAGATTTTTCATTAAAACATACGGCTGTCAGATGAACGTGCACGACTCGGATTTAATAGAAAACGGGCTGGTAAAAAAAGGATTTAAAAAAGCCGGCTCGGTCGAAGACGCCGACATAGTGGTTTTCAATACATGCAGCGTAAGGGATAATGCCGACCATAAAGTAATTTCCGAACTTGGAAGGCTTAAAAAAAACTATGCCGATAAAAAAATAGTTCTTGCAGGGTGTTTTGCTAAACAGATTAAGCTGAAAAAAGAACAAAACGGCAGTATATATTTCGATTACTGTTTCGCCCCGGAAGAAATTTTTTCCATTCCCGATATACTTATAAATAATACAGCCGTCAACGATACAGGCGGTTCAAACGAAACAAGCCAAAATT
Source organism: Candidatus Acidulodesulfobacterium acidiphilum (assembly GCA_008534395.1). Taxonomy (NCBI): domain Bacteria; phylum Candidatus Acidulodesulfobacteriota; order Candidatus Acidulidesulfobacterales; family Candidatus Acidulidesulfobacteraceae; genus Candidatus Acidulidesulfobacterium; species Candidatus Acidulidesulfobacterium acidiphilum. The sequence continues at coordinate 21,422 of SHMQ01000011.1, read as the reverse complement.
ATTCCTTAACGGAACGGCCGGAGGAATATTTAGAAAACGCCAAAAAAATCGAAGAATATTTTTACGGCAAAAAGCCGGAAAACGACGGAACCGCATCCGTAAAAATAACGGAAGGGTGCAATAATTTTTGTTCATACTGTATAGTGCCTTACGTGCGGGGAAGAGAAAGGTCTATTCCTATAGACATTATATATAAGACCGTTAAAAATCTCATAGATAAAGGTGCTACAGAGATTACTCTTTTAGGTCAAAACGTTAATTCTTACATGTCGCCGGACGACTGCAAGAAAGACTTTTGTTTTTTATTAAATGCGGCGTCCGGAATAGAAGGGTCTTTTAAAATTAAATTTTTAACATCTCATCCTAAGGATTTCAACGATAAATTAATAGACACGGTCTGCGGCAATGATAAAATTACAAAAGAAATTCATCTTCCGGTTCAATCCGGCTCGGATAAAATACTTGCAATGATGAACAGAGGATATACCAATGCCGACTATTTAAAACTCGTCCGCAAATTAAAGAACGGGCATCCGGATATTTCTATTTCTACAGACATAATAGTAGGTTTTCCGGGTGAAACCGAAGAAGATTTTGAAGATACATTAAAATTAATAGAAGAAGCGGAGTTTAGTTCTATTTTCGCATTCAAATATTCGCCGAGACCTTTTACTAAAGCTTCTAAATTTAACGACGATATTTTATTGGAGGTTAAAAAAGAAAGGCTTGAAAAGGTATTTCAAAAATACAAAGAAATAAGTCTTCGTCATTGCGGGCGATAGATAGTTCAACCGTAATAGGCATCTTCGTCGTTATTACAAGCATATCTTTATAAAAACAAAACCGGAGGTATAAAATATATTATATGATTATAGATTTCCATATGCACACGGTATTTTCGGACGGAGAACTTGTTCCTGCCGAATTAATAAGGCGTTCGATTTATGCCGGTCTTAACGGCATAGCGATAACGGATCATGCCGATTTTTCAAATATAGAGCATAATTTATCAGGCTTAAAAAAAATATGCGAAAAGATAAATTCTCTTTACGGCAATAAAAAAAACGGCAATAAATTTCAAGTTCTGCCGGGCGTCGAAATTACCCACGTACCGCCTGCCCTTATAAAAGACGCCGCTATTCTTGCAAGAAAATCCGGAGCAAAAATAATCATTGTTCACGGGGAAACCTTAAGCGAACCGGTCGAAAAAGGCACTAACGCCGCGGCGCTCAAAGCAGATATAGACATATTGTCGCATCCGGGTTTAATTACCGAAGCGGAAGCTTCTGCGGCAAAGAAAAACGGAATATATTTAGAGTTGTCGTACAGAAAAGGACACTGTCTCGCGAACGGATACGTCGCCGCCACTGCGAAAAAAACAGGGGCAGGGCTTATAATTTCAAGCGATACTCATTCGCCTTCAGATATAATGAGCGAAAAAGAATACGATGCGGTCGGGTTAGGGGCGGGACTGACCGCCGAAGAACTTATAAAAATTAAAGAAAATGCATTGAATTTGTTGAAAAAAAACGCTTGATTTTTATTTTGTTATCTTATAATATTAGTTATCTTTAATGATTAAAAAAGGAAAATATTAATGGATAAAATCGATTTGGAAGGCTTTTTTATTAAAAATAAGATTGCGTTAATAGCCGTTCTCATACTGGTTATTCTTATAGCCGGCGCCGTTTTCGGCATAAGATATTATAAAAGCGTGCAAAGCAAAAAAGCTTCAAAACTTTTATGGAAAGGCGTAAGGCTTTATATGTCTTACGACGGAAAAAATCCTTCAGCTATTACAAAATCTATTTCATACCTAAAAAAACTCCGCGGCGAATACGGAGGAACCAGTGCGGCTAAAATATCTTGTTTTTATGCGGGTTTAGATTATATGAGAATAGGAAAATTTAAAAATTCGTCGTCTTATTTTAACAAATACGTCAAATATTATCCAAAACCTGGTTCAGACAACTTAACTTATCTAGCTTACAGTAATCTTGCAACGGTTTCTATGCTGGAAAAGAATTATAAAAGCGCAATACCAGATTTTGCCGCCATGTCCAAAATAAACGACGTAAAGCTTCAGGAATATGCCATGCTTGAAGAAGCCGCCGTTTATACTAAAATAAAAGAACCCAAAAAAGCGGTTGCGCTTTATAAAGCTATGCTTACAAACGATGCAATGACTAAAGACAGGGGTTATATAGAAAATTTAATTCAGCTTAATTCTTAACAATTATAAGCTGTCGCTAGATTTAATTAAATACCGGAAAAATAAATACAATAAAAATTAACTAGGGAAAGAAAAAACATGGGATTACTCAACAAGTTAAATAACAAAAGTTGCTATAGCGTAATGAATTCCGCCTTAACCGACAACGACGACGAATTGGAAAAAGTTCAAAAGTCGGATACTAGACTGTTCGACGCTTCTTTTCCGGCGTTATCTTTAGTCAACGAGTGGAGAAACAGAATATTATCCCTTGCTTCCGACCAGGTAGATATAATGGAAATCACCATAGATACCAAAAAGAATGCGGGGGTTTTCAGAGGCGAGATAGAAACGGCGGTTCAAAGGATAACCAGCGTGGCTGCCGCAACGGAAGAAATGTCTTCCACGGCGAAGGAAATAGCCAAAAACGCGCAGGCGGCGGCGGGAGAAGCCGGAGATACCGTTAAAAAAACCAAAGAAGGCTCGGCGGCGTTAGAAGAACTTGTTTCAAGAATGGAGCAGGTCGAACAGGCCGTTAAAACTATGGGGGAATCCATAAATCAATTTGTAACAAGGACGCAGAAAATAGTCGAACTTACCGATAAAGTAAAAGAAATCGCGGCGCAGACGAATCTTCTTTCTTTAAACGCCGCGATAGAAGCGGCAAGGGCAGGTGAACACGGCAGAGGATTTGCGGTAGTAGCCGACGAAGTAAGGACTCTGGCGGAAAAATCCGCTCAGGCGGCAAAAGAGATAGAACAGGTTACCCAGGACATAGGCGGACAGTCTAAAGAAGTAGAAATTAAAGTCAATGAAGGGCTTTCTCACCTTAAGAACTCGCAGGAATCTTTGGACGTCGTAACGAACGTTATGTCGATAGCCGATAAAGCCGCTACCCAGACGAGCGAACAGGTAACGTATATCGCTACCGCGGCGGAAGAACAGTCCCAGGTCGCCGCGGAAATGGCCAATAATCTTTCATCTCTGTCCTCGGGCATGGAAGAAATACAAAATACCTTCGACACCATCGGTTCCTATTTCGATAAGATAATTAAAGAACAGTCTAATTCGTTAAAAACCTTTTCGGATTGGAAATTTGACTGCATGCTTTTAAACATAGTAAAGGCGGACCATTTATTGTGGGTCACAAGAGTGTTGGACGCACTTTCTAATAAACAGATATCTTTAAGCAGTTCAGAATTAACCGACCATCATCAGTGCAGGCTCGGCAAGTGGTACGACGGCATAGGCAGACAGAAATACGGAGATTATAAAGAATTTATAGAATTAGGGCAGATCCATCCGAAAGTCCACGAAACCGGAAAAGCTCTAATCGACGCTTTAAACGCAAAAGACACGGATAAAGCAAATAGCTTAGCCGACAAGTTGATAGGCTACAAAAATCAGGTAATAAAAACTATCGACGACTTAAACGATAAAGTCAAAGCGAACAATATTTACAACAGGCAAAAAAAATAGTGGATTCGATAAATAATCCTATCAACGTAATATTTTTGTGGCATTTTCATCAGCCGTATTACAAAGATAATTTTACCGGCGAAATGCTGATGCCGTGGACGAGGCTGCATGCAACAAAAGACTACTATTACATGGGAGCGCTTTTAAAAAATCATCCCGAAATACACGCTACTTTTAACTATTCGCCGTCCTTGCTCAGTCAGCTTGAAGATTATACCGGCAATTACGGCGCACTTCTTAAAAACGAAGAATTTTTAAGCATATCCGATGGAAAAATATCGAAACTTTCGCTTGAGGACAAACTTTTTATTATAGAAAAATTTTTTCCCGCATGTTCTTCAAGCAATAATTTCATAGAAAAAAGCGCCAGGTTTAAACAACTTTATGCAAGATTAAAAACGGCAGACGGCGGAGGACTTGAGGAAAAAGTCGATATGTTCGATACTCAGGACTATTTAGATATTGTTGTCCTGTTTAATCTTATGTGGTTTGACCCTGTTTCCATAGCTGAAGACGAGTTTTTAACCGCTTTAAAAAATAAAGACAAAAAATTTACTGAAGAAGAAAAAGACAGATTAATTAAAGAAAAAATTCCGCAGGTTTTAAATAAAATACTTCCCTTAATAACCGAACTTGCAAAAAACGGACAAATTGAACTTTCCGCAAGCCCTTACTATCATCCAATACTGCCTCTGCTGTGCGACACCGATATAGCCGATTTTCACGACGGCATAAAACTGCCTATGCCTTTCAGACATCCTGAAGATGCAGATTATCAAATTAAAAGCGCATTGGATTATTTCAGCGGCAAATTAAAATATAAAGTTAAAGGAATGTGGCCGTCAGAAGGAAGCGTTAGCGAAAAGGCTTTAAAACTTTTTATGGACAACGATATAAACTGGATAGCTACGGATGAAGAAATCTTAGAAAACTCCATAGGAACAAATCTAAAGGATTTAAGATTGCGAAAATTATTATACAGGCCATATGTAATAAAAAGAAACGACAAATTTTTATATATTTTTTTTAGGGATAAAGGGCTTTCGGATTTAATAGGTTTTAAATATTCAAATTACGAACCTAAAGCCGCGGCGGAAGATTTAATAAATAACCTTAAAAATATAGCATTAAGTATTCAAGATTACGATAAAAATGGACTATCTGCAGTACCGATAATATTGGACGGCGAAAATGCATGGGAATATTATAAAAATAACGCATACGATTTTTTTAATTATCTTTATGAAAATATTACTAAAAACTCAAAAATTATAAAAACGCTTACCGTTAGCGAATATATTAAAAAAACGGAAGAAACTTTAAAAATAACCGATGCCGAACCGGAATCAGGTACCTATGAAAACGGCAAAACCGGAGTTAAAGTTAAATCGTTTTTCGATATTAAATGGAATACCGACCCTGACAAAGATAGCGATTTCGATTATTCTAAAATATACAACATACCTATGATATACCCGGGTTCATGGATTAACCATAATTTCAGAATATGGATAGGGGATAAAGAAGACAACAGAGCTTGGGATATTCTTTCTAAAACAAGAGATTATCTTTTACAGAAAGATAAAGAAGCATATGCCGACAAAAATGACGCAGCGGCGCCGGTTAATATAGAAAACGGCGCCGGACCAAATTTTAAAGCGGCATGGAAACAAATATTTATAGCGGAAGGAAGCGATTATAACTGGTGGTACGGGGAAGACAGAACGTCCGGCATAGACGAAGAATATGATTTCCTTTACAGAACACATCTTATAAACGTGTACAAATTTTTAAACGAAACCCCGCCCGACGAATATTTTATACCTTTGTTAGAAGGTAAAAAAGCAGTAAAACCTAATATGGATATAGTATCGTATATTTATCCGAAAATAGACGGCATAGCAGATAATTATTTTGAATGGCTCGGAAGCGCGGTATTTTTCCCAAGTATCTTATCCGGTAAGGCAATGGCGCATACCGACAGATTTATAAGAAAAATGCAATACGGATTTAATGGTGAATATTTTTTCATGAGATTTGATTTCTTTAAAAAAGACTATTCAGAATTGTTAGGAAAAGTACTTATAATAAAATTTATAAATAATTCTGATGTTGAAGTAAAAATTGAATTTAATATAAATAACTCATTAAATTTACTATTAAATTCGCCTTATATTAAAGACGGAAAATCCGCGACTAAACATAATACGGGCAATATTTTGAAAGCCGCATATAATAAAATTCTCGAATTATCCATTAAAACTTTTACCTTAGGCGTAGCCCCAAGCAATCAAATCGACTTTTACGCCGTCCTTACTTATAAAAATAATCCGCTTGTCGAAATAGAGCGTTTTCCGGTCAGCGGTTATTTTGAAACGACGATACCCGATACAAACTTTGAAATAGCGAACTGGATTGTATGATGTCCCATAAGATACATTATGTAAACTGCAAAATATTTTATTATTTATCTATTAACCTATTTATCAGATTCTGCAAAATAGTCGTCCTTGATTGATTAGACCAACCTGTAGCCGATCCCGTACTGCTCCAAACTAATTTTCCGTCTGAAGTGTTATATACAAAAATTGATATTCCTACTGCGGGTTCTCCTTCAATACCGGTTTTATATCTAAATTCGTTTACTGTTCCGGAAATTACGTATTCTATATCTTTTCTTTTTGCGCGTCTAATTAATTTATCAATATTTTTATTGTTACCGTTACTTTTTAAAATTTCAGACGTATTGTAGGTCTTATAACCTTTTGAAGCCATAATACTGTCTATCATAGACGATACTCTTAATCCTGCATGAGGAGTTTCGGTAAAATTTTTAAATACGGCAACTAAATACGATCCGTTTTTTTGCAATCTGGAATTGTCGGAATTTACTACCATTGTAGCGCATGCAGATAATAATACCACAAATAACGACATTTCTAAAAAAATAAACATTTTTTTCATTTCTGCCTCCTTTTTTCTTTTTTTTTTTAATTTTATTTTTATTTATTTAATAAAATAAGCTGTAACTTAAGAAAATATTCATATAAGGAGCCGAAGATCCTTGAAAATCTGAATAATAATTGAACCCTATGCTTAAGTTATCGTAACCGAGTATTGAACCTCCGTAACCGGCACCCATATCATATCCTAGACCAGAACCTGTTTCGTATAAAATATCGGTATATAAAAATGGATGCCATGACTTTTCAAGCTTATTTTTATAATTACTTCCCAATGTAAAACCGCCGCCGGCCAGATTATAACTAGAAGGCAAAGCAGCAGTTCCTTTTACCGGAAAAATTTCAGACATATCCCCGTCGTTGCCGCTGTCGTAATAGCGGTTTGACTGCGCAAAAGCTCTTAATATGATATCTGTATATTCTCCCGTTAATTTATAATCAAATTCGCCGTAAACCCCGTTCCCGTTTCCAATATTTACGTTATTCTGCGACATGTACCAGTCTTGAGAAATATATCCCGTAAAAGAAGCTCTGTTCGTTATATTTTGGAAAATAGATGCTTTTATCTCTCTTTTTAAACCGCCTAAGTATGTAAACAATGTGTCGTCGTCTTTGATATGCTCTCCATAAAATAGTTTTAGAATCGTAGTATCCGTAATTTTACACTCAGGTTCTATACTGAAATAAGGATTCGTTCCTATAGACGATATAACCCCAGCCGATGCTTTAAAATTAAAATCTGAATACTCTTTTTTTAATGTAACTCCGGCATCGTAATGTTTATAAGGAGCGTCTATTATATCTCCGTTGTCGTAAGAAATTTCTTTGCCTATGTTAATATTGGGTGTTAAGCTAAAACCGTCGGCAAGGTTGTATTTTAAATACATATTTTCATATACCTCCCTGTAACCCTGCCAATTAATGTACTTAAAAGATATGTGCGCCCTGTTTGAATATTCGTCTGCTAAGGCTCTAAACTGCCTGTATAATAGGTAATCTTTTCCGTTTTCCTCATACCCTTTAAACGCATAAGTAAAAGCGCCGCCGATATCTCCCGATTCTCTTAGCGCTTCCACCCTGTCTCTTATAGGCAGCGTTGATATCCAATGTTTTAATAACTTGCGCTCGCTATAGGTATTTTTTCTTGACATAGCAATATCAAGTTTCATCCATGGCTTAAGTTTATAACCTTTTTTATTTCGTAAATATTTAACTTTATCGCGCTCATTTTTGTATAACTTATAAGACAAAATAAAATCCCTATACGTTTTTACGGGTAATATTTTTTTAGAATTTTTAAGCATTTTTAAAAAATTTTTTCCGCTTTCAAATTTCATAGATACGCTTAAAAAATTTTCCATGAAAGCTACGTTTCTTTTCAGTTTCCGGTTTTTTTGCAACCGTTTTTTCATTTTTATCCATATACCGTGTCTTATACCGTTTGCTTCGTAGACGTCGCCTCTTAGCGAAAGTATATCTGAGTAAACTAATTGATTGTCTTCGGTTGGGTTTTTCTTTAAATTTTTAGACAACATAAGCGCTTTCCTGCTGTTTTCAAAGTACATATTTAATGAAGCAAAGGGAGCGGCAAGACTGGGATAGTCATAGGCATATTCGCCCCACCTTGAAGATATATATTTAAGCATTTTTATATTACCGGCATTTAATTCCATATAAATTAGTTCCGATAAAAAAGCAGAATTAAATTTCGCATTTAATTCTTTTAAACATATATTTTCGGCTTTTTTAAAACGTCCCGTTTTTACTAAAGCGTTTGCATAATTCAATACAAAATAAGTATTTTTTGAAAGCTCCGTAAAATCCTTAACGCTTAAACTTTTAATTAATTTTATTACGAATCTATTTCTTTTTTCTTTTGAAGCAAGATAAATAACGCCGTCAAAAAGATTTTTTATACGGTATTTTTTCCACCCAGACAATGCATATTTTATAGCTATTTGAGGATTTATATTCGAATAATAAAGATAAATTCTTTCGAAATCGCGCCTTCTGCCCGGAGTATAATTAACCGAAGTTTTGTAAAATCTTCCGTTGGCATCCTCTTTGGTTTCTATTATTCTTACCGTTTTTAAATTTGCCAGATGCATTGAAGCTTTTACGGCAGTTTTATAATGTCCCAGCATCCATCCTATATCTGATAGTTTATCCCAGTATATATAATCGTTGTAAGGAGCTTTAGATACAAAATTTTTTAGAACGTCGAACGCTTTTTTATAATTCATTTTTATAGCCAATATATTAGAATACATTACTATATCTTTTGGGCCAAGACCGAACGTTTTTCTTAAAAGCTTAATAGTTTTTATAGTTTTATTGATTTTGCCTAACTGCCAATAAGTATATATAATATAATTTAAAACCTTTTTTGATTTTTTTTCTTTATAAAGATTAGTCAAATAATTTATAAGTTTTTTTGTGCTTCCGGCCATAGTATATATGAAAACCCTATCTTTTAAACTTGACGATATCATCCCTGTATCCAGCATTTTTACAGCCATGTTCCACTGATGAGAGCCGATATAAAATTTATATAATTTTTCGGCAATATTTTTATCCCCGTTTAGCATAAAAGCCTTATAATAAAATTTCAAACCTATTTCTGTATTTCCCATCCAAATGTAAACCTGTCCGCATTTTTGCCACCAGCGATAATAACCGGGAAACATATTTAACGCTTCACGACAAATTTTTGCGGCATTTTTTAAATCGCCGGCTCCTAAAAATATTTTAAATTCAAGATTAAATAATATATTAAATTTTGAATACTTATTGTTAGTTAATTTATTTTTTACTTTAAATAAATGTGTGCGTAAAAGTTTATTTTTTTTTGCATTGCCATATACATATGGTTTTATAATTTTATTGCTTATGATTGACTGAGAAGATTGAGATTTTACCGGCAAAAAGAAACAAACAAGCAAAAATACCGTAAAAAAAATTAATAAATAAGATATAAGTTTCGATTTGTTATTCATGAACATAAATTACAATAAAATAAATTAACTTTTTATAATTTTAAGCGCAATATCTCTGGCAAAATAAGGATCTCCTGATTGCAAAGCGCAGGTCAATATAAAAGATTGAACTTTTATGCTGTGTAAAAAAAACTTTTCATAAATTCTCAAAAACAGAAAGGTAAATTTATGGTTCTTTTTTAATATAGATTTTTGTATGACTTTTTCAAATAATTTTTCTTTTTTTTTGATATTTTTATGAATTTTAAAATATTTTATCAGTAACTTATAACTTTTTATATAATTATTAGATTTTAAATATAAAACCGTTAATTTTGATAAATATTTATTTTTATATTGAGGATAAACTATCAAATATTTTTTTAAAAGATCCAAAGTTAAAATTTTATTTCCTAAATCAGATTCAAACTTATATCCGTCATGCAACCATTTCAGATTTTTTCTTCCTTTAACAGCCATATATTTTCTTAACTTATAGTTTTTAGTACCTGCAATAATTGACAAGAGAGACTTTATAGACTTTTCTATATATCTTTTTTTTATGCCTTTATTTTTAGTATAATAATATTCGTCTTCCAATATTTTAAATTTAATTTTTGCGTAATCAAAAAAACTTGCGCTATTAACGTCATATTTTATTTTTTTAAAATAAAAACTTGCTTTTTTAAATTTTTTTGCTTTTAAATAATCTTTAATAAGCGCAATTTTTAAATTTGATTTCGGGTCAACCCTTATAACCGCTTTTATGAATTCAGGCGGAATATAGTTTGTATCGGTTAAGATAGTAGTTATAATTTCTTTCTTAGGGAATAACAGTATTAGCATTATAACTACTATCAAAAAAAACAAAGCTATCTCTTTGTATTCTAAGAAATTTTTAATTACATTTTGCTTCGACATAAGCTTTCCTGCCGTTAATTAGTTTATAGCTAAATATATTTCCATTTACGGTTTTAATAAATTTTTTAGAATCTTTTATCTTAATTTTACATTCGGAAGACTGTATTTTAAAATGCAGCGGCACATATGGATTACTTTTTAACTTAAACAGATAACCGTTTTTGGTTTTTTTGAAAAATTTAATCATACCGTTTGCTTCGATTAACCTAAAATTAGGTTTTTTATGACTTAGTATTAGGTAATAACTGCCGGAATTGCTTAAAGCTATATACTCTCTTCCGTTAATTATCCTGTATCCTACGACGCCTTTGCTTAATTTCATATTAGGATAGCCCCATTTTAAAGGAATTCTTAGCGTTCTTAAATTACCGCTATTTTTTATTATCCAGCCGTTACCTTTTTTTGCTATGGCGGTGCTTCTAAAATCCAAATTTTTTCTGGCATATTGGGAAAGAAACATAGGTATCGGGTGCTGTTTTAATGCCCATGTATAAACTTTATTTAAAGCTTTCACCGAAGCCACTTTCTGCCCTGAATACCAGTGGTAATATATATAAATAGGTTTCAATCTATATGGTTTGTCCGTCATTTTAAATGTCTGTATAACGTTTTCAAATCCGTAAAAAGGCCCCCTCCAAAGATGCGTATATATGTCTTCGTTTGCTATTCCCGCATTATTTTGGAAAAAATTTCCTACGTTTCTTCCCATAGGTTTTAGGTATTTTAAAAATGGATGGCTGTATCTAATTGAAGTATTTTTCCAATTAACATTATAAATTCCAATATCGTAAGCCATTCTTACAGCTTTTTCGGGAACGTCGCAATCCCCTGACCACAGTATAACCCTTACCTTTTTTCCTTTAGGCGCAAGATGCTTGTTTATCCAGTTTACCGAACCGATTACGTTACTTCTTACGCTGAATTTATAATCCGGAACGGGTAGTTCGTATCCAGGCTTATCTATCCCCTTTACCAGCGCCGGCCAATTAAATGGATGGGAAAAAGTATGGCTCGCAATCTGAACATTTTTATATTTAAATATTTTCCTAAATATTGCTCTCAGTTGTTTGGCTCTTTTTAAATGAAGTCCGTAAGGTTTTCCTATTAAGTCGGATACTATAACGGATGCATCTACCGGCACTTTGTAATGTTCTAAAATATTTTTTGCAACGTAGCTAGCTATAAATTCATTAGGATTAAAATTAGCATAACCGAAATCGCCATCGCCGTCTATTTGGGCAAAAAGCATTCTCCTTCCGTTTTCCGTAGTAACGTCCGGAACCGGAAAGCTTGTTTTATAAAATATTTTTTTATAAATTTTAAAAGGATTATAAATCCAAAGACCTTTAGAATTCATCAAAGTATTGTCTAATGCATAGCCTCCCCAAGGAGTAATGGCAAAAGGCACCGATTTTTGTCCATATTTATTTTTTATACATACGACGGGCTTTCCGTCTCTAGGTATTAAGTATACATTGTCGTAGCTGACGTTTAAAGGAACTTCATAATCTCCGCCATTCGATTTGAAAACATAAGTATAGCCGTCTGAAATATCGGCTTTATTGTTGTATAGCTTAATGCCTAATCTATTAAGAAACCGGTTTTTTTTAGGAAATCCGAAAGTATTTACAAAAAATATCTTTAATCCGCTATTAATCGACTTTCTAACCCAGCGGTAAAATTTTTTTTGATTTTTTATAGAATTTGCTATAACAAGCGCTCCTGCATATCTGTCGGCGACAAAACCTTTGGGTAGTTTTTTATTAACTTGAAATAAAACAGGCGTAAATCCGATATATTCGAGAGGCGCCATAAAAAAAGCAGGATCAATCCTGTTTGGATTTGAACTGGAATTGCATATTATAATTATTCTTCGTTTTATGAATTTAAAATCGGTAGTTCCGACTATGTTTAAATCTTTGTCGGTAACCCATGGTATAAAACCATTTTTTGCAATTCTAACGACGTCTTTTTTAGTTTCTTGCCTGTTTTTAGGGTTGACGTAATCTATTATTATAACCGGAAGTTTATATTTATTTTTTATAACTTTTAGTTTTTTAAGCATCCATTCCGAATTGCTCTTACTCATTTTAACATAATGCAATCCGCTTTTTCCGCCCAAGCCCCTGTAAAGAGACTCGGCTATTATCCCGTTTACGTCTTTATGGACTTTACCTATAATAGAAAATCCTCTGTTTAATATAATGATTTTATTGGGGAATTTTTTCCTTACGTCTTTAATGAATTTAATTTCGGCCTTTTGAAATTCCGGCCAGTCTTTTTTATTTGATACCAGCTTATATGAATCGAGGGTATCGAACATAAATCCTTTAAAACCCATTTTGGCAATTTTCGGTAAAACGTTGTTAAGAATATAGTTTCTATAGCCTTTTTTTCTTATATTCATGATTTCGGAATGCCAAACCCTATTTTTTCCTATGCCGTAACGTTTTACGTTTTCATAGTAATTTACCGATTTGTCGGTTTCTCCGAAACTAACGTATGCAATAAGTTTTGCCGTATGTTTCAAATAAAATTTTTGCTTAAGAATATTAATACTAGGATTATTGGGATTGGTCACTATCCAGTTATACAAATGATAAACGTCCGTAGGTATGTTTTCATTATATATAATTGCTACATACTTAGGATTTTTAATAGCCGCATGAGTTTCGGTTTTAGCCGAAACCTTAAACGGCAATAAAATAATAATACTAAATAAACATATAAGTAAAATAATGAATTTCATTTAAAAACCTCCTTATATAAATAGATCCTAAAATTACGCAGACTAAAAGGCTTAAAGTAAATCCGTAACCATAATAATAAGGACCTAACTGAATTGATATATATGTAAAAATAAAATTTAGAATAAAAAAAAGCGATGTAATAAAAAGGGAAAAATTTCTTTTATCGAAATAAAACATAAATCCTATTAATACCAATAATATTTGAAGCAGCATAGTTCCTAGCAAAAGTACATGAAATAAAGGAATATAGATATAAGAAATATGTAAAAAATCAAATATGATATTATCAGTAAGAATTATTAATATATCGGCTATAGCTTGTATTCTTATCACGTCAAAAAAAACGCTTCTTGCGGATAAAATCATCTTATTTCCTGCTTCATATATATCTTCTAATGTTTTGCCCTCCGTTATAGTATCATAATATGCCGAATAATATCCCGCAAATTCTCCCTCTAATTTTAGAAAAAAAACCGCCATTCCGGGCATCATAGAAAAATATGCCAATAAAACAGGCGCATCGTAAACTACAGAGGCTCTTAAATGACTAAATACATTGTTTCCGGTCAAAGGAGAAAACCAAAACATAAATTTATCTATCCATAAACCTGCATTATAAAAAAAACCGGTTAATATTAACGTAAAATAAATATTTTTTCTTTTTAGGAAATCAAAAGAAAAAAGTTTATCCGAAGGATAATTATTCATTATAGAAACTATCATTGAAACAAATATTAACGCCTGACCGGCAAAAAAAGCAAACATAAGATAATCTAATCCAAGATGTCCTAAAAAATAAACTATTGCAATGGTTAAAGCGTAACCGCAAATAAACGAATAAACTATCAAATTATAACTTTTTAATCCTGTCAGCATTGAAGCAGCTATCCATTCTCCGCATAAAACAACGAACGAAAGAAGCGAAAGTAAAGTATAAAAAGACGATACGGAATGAAAAAGGTAAATACTTAAAGGAAAATATATTATAAAAGCTATAATCATATTTAAAAGAACCGCCGTTAAAAAATTTGGCAATATGCTTTTATACTCTTTAGTAAAAATTTTGTCTGCGGTAAAACGGGATATATAAAATTGAAAAGTTCCTGAAAAAATCAGGCTTAATGATATAAGATAAGTAATAGAAGTTTGAAAATCTGCGACTATTTTGTCGTTTTTTAAAATAATTTCGGCAATATAAGATGCTAAAATAATGCTAAAAATAGATATTATCCAAGCTCCAGAACTTAAAAACGCAGAATATGCAAAAGTTTGAATTAAAGAAGATAAACTTTTTTTACCTAATTTTTTTCTAAGTTCAAAAGCAATTCCCGCCATTTTTATTAAGACGCCTCTTCGTATAGATGGTTATAATTTTCAAGCATACTTTCAATGGAATAATACCTGTTTACTCTTTCTAAAGCGGCAGACTGGGCTTTTCTCCATTTTTGTTCGTCGGTTAAAAACGCTACATAATTTTTTGCAATAATTTGCGGATTTGCAATCGGAACTATTTCTCCTGCTTTGCCTATTGCCATATCGTCTTCGTCCAATCCGCCGTTTATGAGCTGAGAGCATGCTCCCACATCTGTGCAAATTGCGGGAATGCCTGCGCTAAATGCTTCTAAAACGACCAGCGGCATGCCTTCGCTTATAGAAGTCAGCGTTAAAAGTCCAATTTTAGGCAATATATCGTAAATATTTTTAAAGCCTAAAAATAAACAGTTAGATTCCATGCCAAGCATAGCCACCATATCTTTACATTCTTTGACATAATCTTCATCTTCATCCTCGGGGCCTACAATCCAGCCCTGTATTTGATTATTGGCATCCGACGCCAATTTAATGCTTTTAATAAAAGTCTTAACGTCTTTTATTTGAACTACTCGTCCTATAAGCGCTACGATTTTAGGTATCTCTTTTTGTCTTTGTTTAAGAAGCAAAGACAGTTTTTTAATATCTACGCCATTTGGTATGACCTGCGTTTTATTTGAATCTGCTCCGAAATTAACCTGAAACGTCCTTGCATCGTTAAATAAAGAAATAACATTGTCCGCAGATACATAGGAAAGTTTTCCTAAGGCTTCAAAAAATTTTATCCATACGTTTTTTAAATGTTCGGCATTAAAAAGAGTATTCATAACGGTTTCTTTAACTGAAGCCATGTCGCTGTTAAGTATATCTATTTTTCTTTCTCTTACGTAAATTCCGTGTTCCGTCAGAATAAACGGAGATTTCCTGTTATGCTTAAGTATAGACGAAAGAAATCCTGCGTATCCTGTCGAAGGACTGTGGACTATCTCAAAAGACGGAATTTCTCGTGCAATATTTGCTATTTTCCATATAGGCGCATGAATATTTCTTATAGTCCAAAAATAATCAGTAAAAGACAGATCGTAAGCAAATTCTAAATATTCTTCTTTTATAAATTCCCATGACTTTCTGTCCCGCAAAAAAAAATCTTCGCTAATAAAATTAAAATAAAAGTCTAAAGATTTAATTCTATCCGGAAAATCAGACTTAATTTGTGCATTAAATTGTGCGTGCATTTTTTTAATAAAATTAAATTTTTCCGAAAGCGTTTTTTTTCTTATAGGAATTATTTCTTTTAAAAGCGAATATTTATGATTTTGTCTATTAATATCGTCGAATAAATATGATGCAGACATATAAACAAGGTTATCCGGTATGTCGTATTCAAGTCCTTTATAGTCGTTTTTACCTGCACCCATAAAAACTATTCCGAAATTAATATGCGGCAAACCCTTTATAATTTGATAAATCCATGTAGAAACGCCTCCTCTTACATACGGAAATGTTCCTTCGCAGACAAGCAAAACTTTTATAGGTTTATTTTTATTTTCTATTATTGATTTTTCCATAAATCTATAATATTTTTAAGTTTATTGTTAAGCGTATGCGATTTCATATTTTCAAATATTTTTTTTGATTCTGAATATTTTTTTTCGTTAAAATATATTCCTGCAATATAAGGTATGGTTTTATCTTTAAAATAATCAAAATGTAAGGATTCAGCAAAATATTTCTGCGCTTGTTCTATATCATTCAATTTTAAACTAATTTTCCCTAGCAGAAAAAAATTTTCAAATTTTTTATAATTTTCCTTTATAGACTCAAGCGCATACTGTTTAGATTTTTTTAAATTATAATCGTCGAATTCGTTATCTGAAATATTTTTATAGACCAATTCCCAGTATAAGTTTGCTAAATCTAAATATATTTCGCCTTTATTATTTTTATTGTTTGAATCGTTTAAGTATTTTTTCAATTCCATTATTTTACTATTTATATCTTTTTCGATATTTGAAATGAGTCCAAAAGCAAGAAGCCTGATTTCATCTTGCGGATTATAAAGGCTTTGTTTGACGAACTTATAAGACAAGTCCGGCGATTTATTAATGAGATATAATAAAGAAGATTGCTGGAGATTTATCGGAACTTTTGTATCTGTAAGCCTTGATACTACGGAACCTTCTCCATATTGTCTTCCTGCCACCGATATTATTTTATGTCCTATTTCAAATTCCGGATTTATATGAAATATTTCAGATTTTTCTGAATGCGTTCGTTTTAAAATTAGATATATAATTAAAAAGCACAAAAATTCAAAAATGGGTATAAAAAAATATATAAAAAAGAAAATAAATATTGTTTGATAGTTTTTCTTATATCTTCTTATAGGCAAAGAAATATAAGATACATAAGCAAGAGATATTGCCGAAAAAGCATGTAAAAAAATAAAAAAATATATTGAATAAAAATAACCGTGACAGTAAATAATTGAAATAATTGCTAAAATTTCGCATGCCAGAGATAAAAATATAAAAAATATTCTTATCATTTCTTTTTCACGACTATGTTTTCAATTAATTCTGCAGGCTCCTTATCGATTTGAAAAATTTCCTGTCTTAAATCTTTATAAAAAGTTTCGCCGAACCTGTCTATAATACCGCGGCTTATTCTGCTTACAAAACTTTTACATCCTGATTTTGGCGTAAAAGGTAACATTACTATTGCAATTTTATAGTTATCAACAGCCTCAATCATATCAAGATTTCGAACCTTGTCTTCCATAATAGAATAAAAATCTTTCGAATACTTATCGTCTTTCAAATAAAAAGCTACAATAGAACTTTCTATTTTAAACTTTTCCCAAATTTTATGTAGTCTTTCAATTTCTAACAAAAAATCTATATCGAACAGTTCTATAAATTTTTTAGTTTCTTGGCTTAAACCTTTTATATTTTTTAAATTTTCAAAAAAATAAAAAATAAAAAGATATATAAGCAACAGATTTTCTTTATTATATTCAACAAAGGCAATCTCTTTAATCAAAAAAACCGCATCTAAATTGTCCAAATTAAAAACTGGAATTACTGCAAGATATTCAGAATGTTCATTTTCATCTTTGTTTAATAATGAAGGAAGATAGGTAAGCGTTTTTTCTCTAAATGCTTCCTCTAAAAGATAATCGTTTAATTCAAATTTTACGGGCTCTCCTACATCACCGACATCTTCATATTTTTTGCCTGATTTATTTTTTATAAAAAGCGATGCTCTTTCTATTTTAAACAGTTGCGACAACATAGTAACCATTTCTGAGTAAGGTTTTTCGCCGTAAGCGAACAATTTTTTAATATCCTGAATCATACCTCTGACGGTAACCTGTTTAGTAACATAGCTTTTCTCAATCTGATCGAATGAAAGTTTTAAGAAATAAAAATTTTTTCTCAACTCGTTAAATTTTTCCTCAACATATTCACTTTTTTCTTCGGCTTTTTTTACGTTACGGTTCCAATAAAAATAAAATTCTCCAAAAACCAGAACCATTAGCAGATTGAATAAGAAAAAATTAGTAGGAAAAGGCGAATAAAAGTATAATAATATCGGCAAAGACAAAATTAAAGATATCAAACCTGCGACAATACCGTAAAACAAAGTTATTACAGTCAAAAATATTAAAAAATAGTTTACGCTTCCTTTTAAACCAAGAGGATTATGTTTATTTATAAAATATCCTGAAAATACTATAACTGCAAAAAAAATGAATATTTCAACTGTTAATATTTTTATATTTACGTCTCTAAAATTTACTTTAAATTTCATTAAATTTTTTATATATAATTTAAATTTATCAATATATTATTTAAATATAAATAAATTATAATTAAATAATTTTGAATTATAAATAATAAAATTAGAAAAAATCGAAATAAATTTTATTATAATTATTATTAATAGTCAATATTATTTGTGAACCAATATTATTTGTGCATTGCATGTTTTTATAAATAATTTCTTTAATTTGCGAAAATCATAAAATTAAATTATTAAGCCGTATTTAAATTTGACTTTATAAAATTTATAAAGCAAAATAGATTAATATTTTTTATAATAATCTCAAGCAATTTAATAATAATAAATTTTAAGTTTTTTAAGTTTTATAATAAATGAATATTATTTTTATATTTATTATAGTGCCTTCAGCCTTTATTGTCGAATATTTAATCGGACATGTAAAATATAAGGCACACCCTTTAAATATAATTGGTTTAATAGCCGTATATTTAAAAAGAAAGTTCTATAAGCTTTCAAGAGGTATAATTTCGGGATTTTTTTTTAACATTGCAACCATTATATCTATTTCAATATTATTTTTATTTTTAGACTTATTAATCTATCAAGTTTCCAATATATTATTTGATATTTTTTGTGTTTATATTATATCCTCTTTTCTTTCTACCGGAGGACTTAGACACGAAGCATTAAAAATATATAAAATGCTAAAAGCCGGCGACATAAAAGGCGCAAGAAATAATCTTCCGTCTCTTGCCGGCAGAGACGCAGATAATTTGAACGGCTCTGAAATTTCCAGAGCCGTCGTCGAATCGGTTTCCGAAAATACAGGCGACGGAATAGGCTCCGTCGTTTTTTATTTCACTTTGGGAGCAATATCGTCATTGTTATTTTACAAACATTTCTTAACGTTAAAGACGGGATTTTCACGGATTAATTTCATTATATTTTTCGGCGTTTTATTTGCCGTAATTTATAAAACCGTAAATCTTTTAGATTCTATAGTCGGATACAAAAATAAAAAATATGAAAAATTCGGTAAATTTTCTGCTCGTTTAGACGATGCGTTAAATTTTATACCGTTCAGAATAACGGCATTATTCATGATGTTATCTACTATTATTTTAAGTATTGCTTTAAATAAATATGATGCAAAAGATGCCGTTTTATCTTTTATAAAATTCAGGAAAAATCACCCTAGTCCAAACGGAGGACAACTGGAGTCCGTAACTGCAGGCGCACTTAATATTAAATTAGGCGGCGTAAATTATTACGGCGGCGTCGAAAGCAGAAGACCGGTTATCGGATTTGAAAACTATAATAATCCCAATGAAGAAAATATAATTGAAACCGTAAGGATAATGAAGGTATCGTCTGTAATTATTGCAGTCTTTTATACGACCGTATTACTTATAATTTATAATCGTATTTTATAGATAATATTATATATTTTTTATATAGGCAGGTTCGCTAACCTCGCCATACCATATAAGTTGTAAATATTAAATATCTTTACACAATTTTTATTGCGTTAAAAAATACTATGAATATTTTGCCATGAAACAATGCTTATATCTTTATATTTTTTCGATTCTTCCCCGCCGTATATAAGATATTTTTCTACATCCGTACCCGTCAAGCCGCTTAAGGCATTCATATTTTTAAAAAAGTCTTGGTTTATCGTCTGCGACAGTTTAGCCTCTATCGATTTAAATTTTATACCTTCATCGAAAATAAAATCTATTTCGTAACCTTTGGTATCTCTTAAAAAATATATGTTTTCGTCTCTCCCTTTGTTATAAAGAGTTTTTAAAAATTCCGAAAAAACAAACGTTTCAAAAATCTGCCCTTTTAGCGGATGAACGTCTATATGTCCTTTATTCCTTATGCCTAGGAGATAGCACAAAAGACCGGTATCTATAAAATAAAGTTTAGGAGATTTTATAAATCTTTTGCCGTAATTTTTGTAGTATGTATTGGAAAATTTTACAATGTAACTAGTTTCTAGCAACGACAGCCATTGTTTTATCGTATTATGCGAAAGACCGCAATCGTTTCCTATGGACGACAGATTGACAACTTGTCCGGTTCTGGAAGCGCAGATTTTCAAAAATAGTTCAAATTTATTTAAATCGGAAATACGAAGCAAATCTCTTATATCCTTTTCCAAATAGGTAGATACGTAAAAACCGTAATTTTCGGAAGGATTAAGATTAGAGTTATAAACGTTAGGATAAAAACCTTTATACATAAATTCGTATAATTCAGAAGGAACTTCATATCCGCCGTATTCTTTCAGTTCAAAAACAGATAAAGGCAAAAGATGGATAATTGCGGTTCTTCCGGCAAGAGATTGAGATATAGCCGACAAAAGAAGAATATTTTGGCTTCCCGTTATTATAAATTCCCCTGGTATTTTATGTTCATCGACTATTACCTGCAAGTATGAAAGCAGTTCCGGCACTCTCTGAACTTCGTCTATTACGGCGCCTTTTGAAAACCTGCCGAAAAAACCTCTTGGGTCGTTAGATGCAAACATCCTTATTTCAGGATCTTCTAAATTGACGTATTCTTTTTCGGGAAACAGATATTTACATAAAGTCGTTTTTCCAGACTGCCTGGGTCCGGTTATAGTTATTACAGGATAATGTTTCGACAATTCTATAATTTTTGATGAAGATTCCCTTTTTATCATCATAATGTATAAATTATATAACGATTGGAATAATTTGTAAATATTATTGACAAATTATTCAAAAAACGTTAAAAAATTATTGATAATTATGAAAAATGGGGAGTGGTATATGCTTCTTTTATATCAATTTATAATCAAATTGCGTATGTTGTTATATATTAAAATATTGCTTTATTATTCTTCGTATATAAAAACGTGGTTTCCGTTTCCGCGTTTTGCCCTATACATTGCAATATCGGCTTCTTCTATTATTTCATCCGCTTTTTTCCCTTTTTTAAATCCTGATATTCCTATAGACAATCCTATTTTTTTTGATTTTCCGTCGTTATTTAA
>SHMQ01000010.1 GCA_008534395.1 Candidatus Acidulodesulfobacterium acidiphilum | reverse complement strand
GTCGTCTATCTCGGAAACCCCTCCCGAAGCGATTATATCGACTTTCAATTTCGCAAGTTCAGTAACGAGATTTAAATTAACACCTTCCAGCATACCGTCTTTTTTAATATCCGTAAATATAAAAGTTCCTATGCCGTATTTTTCTTTTAAGCTTTTTACTGCTTCGCCCGCAGGGATTTCGACGTACTCTTTCCATCCTGATATAGCTATCTTATCGTCGTACAAATCTATCCCGCCGATAATCCTGCCTCTGTATTTCGCCAATGAATCTTTAACGCAATTTATATCTTTAAACAGTATTGAACCTAAAACTATATAAGACGCTCCCGCATTAAAATAACGGTCGATAACTTCATTATTTCTTATTCCTCCTCCTACCTCCACAGGAATATTTACAGATTTAATTATATCTCTTATTATCTCGTAATTATCAGTATTTCCGGACTTAGCTCCGTCAAGATCTACTATGTGAAGCCTTTTAGCACCTTTACTTTGCCAGTCGAGAGCCGCCTCGACGGGAGAAATTTGATACTCTTTTTTTACGTCGTAATCGCCCATGGTAAGCCTAACGCACTTAGAACCCAGGATATCTACGGCAGGTATAATAATCATTTTTTTATTATATTTAATTTTCTATAAAATTTTTAAG
Organism: Candidatus Acidulodesulfobacterium acidiphilum; assembly: GCA_008534395.1. Taxonomy (NCBI): domain Bacteria; phylum Candidatus Acidulodesulfobacteriota; order Candidatus Acidulidesulfobacterales; family Candidatus Acidulidesulfobacteraceae; genus Candidatus Acidulidesulfobacterium; species Candidatus Acidulidesulfobacterium acidiphilum. The sequence continues at coordinate 78,326 of SHMQ01000010.1, read as the reverse complement.
TAAAGCAAGTCCTTCTTTATGACTTTTTTCAGGATGAAACTGGCATGCAAAAATATTATCTTTTTTAACGCAGGCCGTAAATTTACCGTAATAATCGCAGACCGCCGTTGCAATATCTTCTTCCGGAACGCAATAATAAGAATGAAGAAAATAAAAAAAACTTTTATTTTCTATCCCCTTAAACTCTTTTAAAGGTTTTAATATTTCAATATCGTTCCAGCCTATATGTGGAATTAAGTTTACAACTTTTTCGTCAAACTTGACTACTTTTCCTTTAAAAATTCCTAATCCTTCGCTGTAACCAAATTCTTCCGAAGTTTCAAACAAAAGTTGCATTCCCAGACAAATTCCAAGAAATTTCTTGCCTTCGGCTATTGCATCTTTAACGGGATTAACCAAATCCTTTCTTTTTAGAGTCGCCATAGCATCCTTAAAACCGCCTACTCCCGGCAGTACTAAATGAGTCGCATTTTTTATATCTTCGAAATCGCCAGTTATTTTAGCGGAATAACCTAAAAAGTTAAAAGCATTTTTAACGTTTTTAAGATTCCCCATTCCGTAATCTATAACGGCTATTTTATTTTCCATTTTTTTATCTATCTATCTATCTTTTATCTATTATAAAATATTTATAAATAGCGTTGGCTACAGCATCGGCAACCATTTGCCTGAAAGTAGAAGAAGCCAAAAGATGTTCCTCGTAAGGATTGGATATGTATGCATACTCTATGACTACGGCCGGCATAGTAGTAAATCTCAATACGTAAAGGTCGTCCCTGAGTATTCCGTCGTATTTTAAATTTAATGTAGATGAAACGTAATGTTCTAAATATTTTGCGAATTGATACGAATTTCTGTGAAAATAATATGTCGTGGTCCCGTAAAGATATGGAACTACCTGAGAATTGCAGTATAAGCCTATAAACAGATTTGCTCCGCTTTGATTAGCCATCGCCACTCTTTGCTGAAGACTCACGAACACATTAGACGTCCTGTCTATCTCTGTTTTAATTCCTTTAGCTTCAAGAAACTTTCTAAGCTTTAAAGCAATGCTTAAGTTCACGAAACTTTCCGGAAGGCCCATAGGTCCTACTCCTCCCGGATCGCCTCCGCCGTGTCCTGCATCTATGAACACGTTAAAATTTGCGCCTTTTACCGAAACATTATTTCTGCGGTTTTTAAAGGCAGATGTTTTTTTCGCAAAATACGCTTCGGCTTTTGAAGCATAAACTACCGTTTCATATTTACTATTTCCTGCGGCGACCGTTTTAACATCAGGCTTATTCAAAGAATTTTGTCTTAAAACCAAATGAACCGAATATTTAGGCGCAGTGCTAAATTGAGAATAAGATACGGAAAATACATTCGGAAAAGGGTTTTTTAACTTATTGCCGCGTCCATATAAAACTGCATGTCCAAAAACTAAAATAAAATATTTTTTATATCCATTTTGAAATAAATATTTTTTATAAAAAGGTTTGTCGCCGGTTGTAAAAATATCTATAGTGCCGTCAGTGCGGTTTATAAAAATATTTTTAATATAAGTTATATTTTGAGAAAAAGCATAAGCTTTCTGCGTTTTAAAATTTATAGTTCCGGTTAAAATCAATAGCATCACAAGGCAGAATATTAACTTTTTTTTCATTTTTTATATGCTTCCTTTAGTAGAAGGAATTCCAGAATCGCCGGTAATTTCAAGGGCATCGGAAACCGCTCTTCCGACAGATTTAAAAACTGCTTCGACCATATGATGTATGTTTGATCCGTATTGAATATTTATATGTAGGCTTATAAGAGCATTTTTACAAACTGCATCAAAAAAAACGTTGGAATATACGTAAAAAAATTTATCTACCAATATTTCACGCGATTCCTGTTTGGAAATCCTTAACGAAGATTTTAAAAATTCTTTACCGGCTTGAGATATATCTTCCCCCATAAATCTGTAAACAAAAAACGACCTGCCGCAAAAATCTGCCGTGGATTGAACAAGCGATTCATCCATAGGAACGGATGAGAAACCGTATCTTTTGATGCCTCTCTTATCGCCGGATAATTCTTTGAACGCATGTCCTATAACTATGCCGGTATCTTCTATGAGATGATGCAGGTCCACCCCTATATCGCCTTTTGCTTTGAGAGATATATCGCAGCCGGAATGTTTTGAAAACTGTTCCAGCATATGATTGAAAAACGGAACGCCCGTATCGATTTTATAGTTTCCTTTTCCGTCGATATTTAATTCCAGTTTTATATCCGTTTCGGTAGTCTTTCTTATAAATTTACCTTTTCTTGCCTTTTTTTTTATAGTATTTTTTTCCGGCATGCAAATTTTACCTTCCCGAAGAATGTATTATTAAACTTTTATTTCATTATAGCATATTAAAAGCGGCATAATTATATTTTTTTAAAAACTCCTTTTTATAAACTTTCCGAAAATTTTATAAAAAAATCGGCTAATTTTTTATTTTCTTTTGCAGTGCCGACGGTTATTCTGTAATAAAGCTCCATATCGCCGGTAAAATTTCTTATTATTATATTATTCTCGTTTAAAAAATTATCGAATTTAACCTTATATTTTTCGTTACTAAGTTTTATAAGTAAAAAATTTGCGTCGGAACGATAAACTTTAATAAAAGGCAAAACTTTTAATTTTTCATATAAAACTTTTCTTTGTTTTACAGTCTTTTTTATATTTTTTTCAAATTCGTCGAAATTTTTTAAAAAAAATTCTATGGAACTCAATGTTAAAGAATTTATATTATAGGGTAATTTTATTTTTTTAAATTCGTTTATAAGTTTATCGCCTGAAAAAAGCAGTCCGAATCTTAATCCTGCAAGCCCTATTTTAGAAAAAGTTTTTAAAACTATTAAATTTTCATACTTCGCCAGTTCATTTAAAAAAGACTTTTCGTCGGAAAAAAATATATATGCTTCATCCACTACGACTAAGTTGTTTTTGTTTTCCAAAAGACCGTATATGATTTTGCGGTTAAAATGATTGCCCGTAGGATTATTGGGATAGCTGAAAAAATATAATTTTTTCATGTTTTTATCGTCGTTTGATGCAATATTATCTGGTAAATCAAAATTTTTATCGTTTAATTTTATTATTTTTACCTTTAAATCGTTATATTCAGCTATAATTTCATACATTGAAAAAGAAGGCGAAGGTATATTGACAGCGACGTCTTTTTTTAAACTAAGCAGAATAATAGATATCAGTTCATCGGAACCGTTGCCGAAAATAAAATTTTTGGACGAAATCCCGTAAAATTTTTCTACGGACTCAAGCAGATTTTTAGAATTAGGGTCGGGATAAAGATTTATCAGCGTGTTTTTTATATAATCGGCATATTTCTTTTTAATATTTTTGCTTAGAATATAATTAGATTCGTTTGCGTCGAGTTTTAACGCTTTTTGAAGCGGATCTATTTCGGTAACCTTATAGGCTTTTAGCTTGCGGACGCTGTCTTTAATAAAATTATCTATATTAAACGAAGGCATGATTATTTTATCTTTTTTATTCTAAAACTTACAGATTCGTTATGCGCGCTTAATCCTTCTATTTCAGAAAAGAAATTTACGTCTTTTGCGCTTTTTAATAGAAAATCGGGACTCGAATAAATAACGCTTGTTCTCTTAAGAAATGAGATCGTATCCAAGGGGGAAAAAAACCTTGCCGTACCGCCGGTAGGAAGCACATGGCTCGGACCGGCTACGTAATCTCCAAGCGATTCGGGAGTATTTGCTCCCATAAATACGGCGCCTGCATTTTTTATTGCAAAAAGTTTATCGAAAGGGTCTTTTATATACAGTTCTAAATGTTCCGGCGCAAGTTCGTTTACAATATCGATAGACTCGTCCAAAGAGCCGGTTATTACCAAAGACGCATTATGATTTATCGACTTCTCTATTATTTCTTTTCTCTTTTCGCTCTTAATTAATTTAGGAAGTATTTTTTCAATCTTTTTAATAACCGAACTGCTGTCGCTGATAACGGTAGAAATCGCCATTTCGTCATGCTCCGCCTGAGACATCATATCTACCGCCGCAAGTTCCGGATCGGCGTATTCATCGCACACTATCGCAATTTCGCTCGGCCCGGCTATCATATCTATATCGACGTCGCCATAAACCATTTTCTTTGCCGTTGCTACGTAAATATTGCCGGGACCGGCTATTTTATCTACGGATGGAATAGTTTCGGTGCCGTATGCAAGAGCGAATATAGCCTGCGGACCGCCTATTCTAAATATTTTTTCTATTCCGCACAAAACCGCCGCCGCAATAACGTAATTATTTAACTGTTTTGACGGAGGGGTGACGGCTATGACGTCTTTAACTCCGGCAGCTGCCGCAGGTATCGCATTCATAATAACTGACGAAGGATAGCTCGCTTTGCCGCCGGGAACGTATATGCCGACTTTTTTAAGAGGCGATACGAGCTGTCCGGTTATAAGACCTGTTTCGGCGTCGTTTGAAAACCATGTATTGAGATTTTGTTTGGAGTGATAGTCGTAAACTCTTTTTATCGTGTTTTCGATACTTTTTAATTCATCTTTATTTAAAGAATTTACGGATTTATCCTTTTCTTTTTTGCCTATTAAGAATTCTTCCGGCGCCAGATTAACTTTATCGAATTTAGCGGTATATAATGTTAAAGCTTTATCTCCGTCGGCAATAACGTCTCTGCGTATGGCTTTGAGTTCCTGCTGTATTTTATCGGTAAATTCAAACTGGCCGAACCTTCTTTCTTTTAAAAATTTTTTAAAATCGTCTTTATTTGAATCAAATACCCTCATTTTTATTGACCCGTTCTTTTAAATCTTCTATTAAAGCCGCAATATCCGCCGAATTTATTTTAAGGCTTGCTCTGTTGACTATTAATCTTGAAGTAACATGGACTATATCTTCTATAGGAATTAAATTATTTTGCCTTAAGGTTTCTCCGGTAGAAACTAAATCTACTATAAAATCGCACAGTCCGGAAATAGGCGCAAGTTCGACGTTACCGTATAGCTTTATGATTTGAACGTTTGAAACGCCTTTTTTATTAAAAAAATCCCTGGCGATACGCACGTATTTAGTGGCAATTCCAATATTTACCCCTGAATAATATATTTTATTTTTTATATCGTCGTCTATTTCTGGAAAACGGTCATCGGCATTTAAATTATTATTATCTTTTCCGAATATTAAAGTTTTGCGAGCCGCAACGACCACTTTACATTTTCCTATGCCAAGGTCTAAAGGTTCGTATATATTTCTTGGTTTTTCCAGTAAAACGTCTTTGCCTGCAATACCGGCGTCGGCCGCTCCGTACTCTACGAAAGTCGGCACGTCTAAAGGCTTTACTATGAGCAGGCTTACGGCATCGTCTTCGTAATCGAAAATAAGTTTCCTGGAATCGTAATCGGCATCAGGGTGTTTAATATATCCCGATTCTCTTAAAAATCTTAAGGCATCTTTAAGCACTCTGCCTTTGGGAACTGCAATTTTTAGCTTCTTGAGTTTAGGATATTTTTTATTTGAAATTTTCATTAATATATAAATAAATATTTTTATTTCAAGCAGTCTTACTGCAAGCGATGCCGCTAAATCTGGATTCGCCGTCAGGTACCGGAGATATATCGTTTGCTTTTACCCTTGAAATTATAGCCCCTAAAGCGGTCAACTTTTTTTCCATGATTTCGTATCCGCGATCAAGATGATATATTCTCGAAACGGTAGTTAAACCGTCTGAAGAAGCTAATCCGGCAAGAACTAGGGAAGCGCTTGCCCTTAAGTCGGTTGCCATAACTTCGGCTCCGGAAAGTTTTTTTACCCCTTTTACTATAGCAAAATTATTTCTCACTTTAATATTCGCTCCAAGACGAATAAGTTCGGCAACATGCATAAACCTGTTTTCGAAAACGTTTTCGGTAATAACACACAATCCGCTTGAAAGCGTCATAAGAGACATAATCTGCGCCTGCATATCCGTAGGAAAATTAGGATAAGGAGCGGTAGAAATATCTACGCTTTTAATAACTTTAGATCCCTTAACCCTTATCGAATTCGACGAGTTTATAATAACTTTTACGCCAGCTTCCGAAAGTTTATCGATAACCGATTTCAGATGATTAACGTTAAGATTTTTAAGAACTATATCGCCTTTAGTTATGGCGGAAGCCACCATGAAAGTTCCAGCCTCTATTCTATCGGGAAGTACTCTATGGCATAAACGGTTAAGTTTTTTAACTCCCTTTACGGAAATGACGGACGGTTCTATTCTTTTTATATCGGCTCCGCCGTTGTTAAGAGCGGTAATCATATCGTCTATTTCCGGCTCCCTCGCCGCATTTTTTATAATAGTAGTGCCTTCCGCGAGAACTGCCGCCATAATTACGTTTTCCGTTCCTGTAACCGAAGGAATAGGAAAATTTATAACCGCACCCTTGAGCTTATCGGCAAAAACTTCTACGTATCCATGATCGACTTTAACCGTAGCCCCAAGCTGTTTTAAAGCGTTAAGATGAAAATCTATAGGTCTTGCGCCGATTGCGCATCCTCCGGGAAGAGACACTCGCGCACGTTTATATTTGGCGATTAGCGGACCGAGGACAAGAACGGAAGCCCTCATAGTTTTTACCAAATCGTAAGGCGCATCGAAGTTATTAATGCCGGAAGTATTAATAACTAACTTATCGACGGCGCCGCTTTTTTTTATTACCGCACCCAGACTGATTAAAAGTTTTTTTATAGTTTTAATATCTTCTAAATCGGGAACATTTTCTATTTCGCAGTCGAACTCGTCAAACATTATAGACGAAACTATTATCGGCAAAGATGCATTTTTAGAACCGCTTATAGAAACTTCTCCTACTAAAGGAAATCCTCCCTCTATGACCATTTTATCCATATGTAATTTTTACCGCCCTTTCTTTATTATTTAAATCGTTAATAAAATCTATTTTCTTAAATTTTAAATTGATATTATCAAACCTTTCTTCAAACAAAGACTGAATTTCTTTTTTTTTGCGATAATCTATCTCTAAAATCAGCGTTTTAATTTTTTCGCGGGCAATCGATGCGGCATCGAATATTTTTCTATAAAATAAAAGCCCGTCTTTGCCTCCGTCTAAAGCTCCGACCGGTTCGTAAAATTTAATATCGTCTTCCAGCGACGCTAAATCTTCCGTAGTTATATACGGCGGATTTGATATAATTAAATCATAGTTATTAAGATTATAAAAATCAAAGTCTCCGACGCTTACGCTTGTATTTAAAGACAAATTTTCGCCACAGTTTAATTTAAGGATGTCTAAAAAAACCGGAACTACTTTTTTCTGAACGCCGTTATTAATTATATTTTTTTCCGCGGTTTTTAAACTAGTTAAGTTGTTATCCGCAGCATAAATTATAACATTATCAAAATTCTTTGCAATAGAAATCGCAACTGCTCCGCAACCCGTACCTAAATCTATAACATTAATCTTTTTTTTATATATGCCGTAAAGCCTTCGTATTTCCTCAATTGCGGCATCAACTAAGCATTCGGTATCTGGCCTCGGTATCAAAACCGTTTCGTCAACGCAAAAATTTAAAGAATAAAATTCTTTATTTTTAACTATATAAGCGAAAGGTTCCTTTTTAAACCTTCTTTCTATTAATTTTTCGAAAGTTTGTTTTTTTACCTCAGAAATATTATCTTCATACGAAACAATAATTTTTTCTAAATTTAAACCGAGCGCATATTGCATTAAACCGAGCGATTCGTTATAAGGATTTTGTATTCCGGCTTTTTTCAGCCTGTATTCCCCGTTTTTAATTAATTCGTAAATAGTCATCCGGCGCAAAGCGAAACAATCTTATATAGGATAATGCTTCGATCTTTAATTAATTTGTAAATAGCCAAATATTTTATATTATAAAATTATAAAACTTTATTGCAGTTGTTTCTGCGATTCGATATAATCCGCCAAAGGCATCAAAAGTTCGTCTAATTCGCCGTCCATAAAAGAAGCCAGCTTATGTATGGTTATACCGGCGCGGTGGTCAGTTATTCTGCCCTGCGGAAAATTATAAGTTCTTATCTTTTCGCTTCTGTCGCCGCTGCCTACCATACTTTTTCTGTTTTGAGCCTCTATGCTTTTTTTATCTGCTTCTATCCTGTTTAATAGACGCGACCTTAATATTCTAAGTGCTTTAGCTTTATTTTTGTGCTGAGATTTTTCGTCCTGACAGGTAACGACTAATCCGGACGGAATATGCGTAACCCTGACTGCCGAATCCGTAGTATTGACGCTCTGCCCGCCGTGTCCGGAAGACCTGTAAACGTCTATTCTTAAATCTTCTGGATTTATTTTTAAATCTATTTCTTCGGCTTCAGGCATGACTGCAACGGTAGCCGCCGAAGTATGCACCCTTCCCTGCGTTTCCGTTGCCGGAATTCTTTGAACCCTGTGCACTCCGCTTTCATTGCGCAAAAGACGGAATGCTTCTTTTCCTTTTACCGAAACTATGGCTTCTTTTAACCCGCCGGTAGAAGAAGGGCTTAAAGAAATAGCTTCGAATTGAAAATTTTTTGTTAAGGCATACTTATTGTACATTTTAAAAAGGTCAAGGGCGAAAAGTGCGGCTTCTTCGCCGCCGGTAGCGGCTCTTATTTCTAGAAGTATGTCTCTGTCCTGAGAATTTTCTTTGGGATAAAAGAAATCTTTAATTTCTTCGGCTATTTTATCCGCTTTGCTTTTTAGGGAATTTATTTCTTCGTTTTCTAAATCGATTAGAGCGGGGTCGGACTCTGTTTTAATCAGCTTTTCAAGGTCTTTTATTTCTGATTCCGTTTTATTATATTCCGAAAATTGTTCCGCAGTTTTTTTTATAGCGTTGTATTGTTTAGATAATTCTTTTATTTCCGGACTGAAACCTTTTGTGCTTTCTTCCTGTATTTTAGAATATAATTCCTCGGCTTTTTCTGATAATTCCGAGGCTTTTTTTATTAAGTTATCGTCAAGCATTAAACACATCCTTCAAAGCAATTAAATGCATATAGCAAATAGAATTAAGGTTAAAAGTCGAGACCGCCTTTTAACCAGGACTTCCTCACGTCTGAAGGACTTCCGCAAGAGAATTCCCCTTCGGAACAATTTCCCCTTACGCACGACGGACCCGCTCCGTGAAAAACAGACGGAGCTATAGGATAGGCCAATTTAAACATTTCACGGGCTACCGACCTTATCTCCCACTGCGCTCTGTTGCATCCTCTAAGCTTAAAAAAATGAAGGAGTTCCCTTGCATTCATAGTAAAAATAATTTGGGTTTCAGTCGCATTTGGAAGAAGATATCTGGCATCTTCCGCAGGAACGCCTTTTTCTATAAAATATCCGTAAAGCGAAAAAATATCTTCGGTTATTTTTTTATATTTTTCCAAAAATTCAGGATTACAGGCTATAGAATCGGGAATAAGATATTTAGGCTTATCTTCCTTAACGTACCGCTGGCTTCTTTGAGAATATGAAGCTATTCTATGCCTTACTAATTGATGGGAAGCGCTTCTCGACAATTTTTCCACGCCGAAAGTAAAATTAGAATGTTCCAGAACGGATTCGTGCCCCGACGTTCTTATTCTTTTAATTAGTTTCCTAGCCTGTTCAAGTCCTTTCTCGCCGTCGTTAAAATCGGCCTCTATTTTATCTATGCCGTAAGAACTATAGCATAGACGCGCTGCAGTAGCAATAGTAATTTCAGGCTTGGAAGTATAATTAATAAGCTTAACCATTCATAAAAGGAAAAATAATAAATTTATTTGTTTATTTTTTAACGGCGCTGCTTTTTAAACCTGCATATTTTTTGTTAAATTTATCTATTCTTCCGGCGCTATCGACAAACTTTTGCTTACCCGTATAAAACGGATGGCATTTTGAACATATATCGACGTGAATTTCCTCTACGGTGCTTCCGGTAACGAATTCTTCCCCGCAGGCGCATTTAACTTTAGCCTGATAAATTTTAGGGTGTATTCCCTCTTTCATGTTTTTACCGCTCCTTTTTTATTTTTTTAATATAAGTTAATATAAGTTAATTATTATAAGATTTTAAAATAAAATTTTCAACCTTTTTAATATCATCCTTAACGTCGACAGGTATAGTAGAAATATCTACGGTTTCAAGTTTTATCTTATAACCGTTTTCTATTGCCCTCAACTGTTCCAGCATCTCCTTTTTTTCTAAATAAGACTGCTCCATTTTACCGAATTCAAAAAGAAATTTTTTCGTATATCCGTAAAAACCTAGATGTTTATAACCGTAAATCCCTTTAATATCTTTAAGCTTGTCGGCCTGTTCCCTGTCGTAAGGTATAGGGCTTCTGGAAAAATATATTCCGAAATTTTCTTTATCCACTACGACTTTTACGTTATTCGGATCCATAAACTCGTCAAAGTCGTAAATAGGCGTTTTAACGCTCGTAAATGAAATTTCTCCGTTTTCGTCAAAAGGTTTTATTAGTGCAGATATTATTTCCGAATTTACTAACGGTTCGTCTCCCTGTATGTTTAGTATTATATCGGCGTCCAAATTCTGAACGGCTTCGATTATCCTGTCCGTTCCCGTCTGATGAGTATCTTTAGTCATAACTACGTTTGCTCCGAAATCTTTACAAGCGTCGAATATTCTTTCGTCTTCCGTAGCTATGATAACGTCCGACAGCAATTCCGACTTTTTAACTCCTTCGTAAACATGCTTTATCATAGGTTTGCCCATAATTAAAGCAAGAGGTTTTCCTTCAAACCTCGTCGATTTATATCTTGCGGGTATAACCGCGACTATTTTTTTCATATTCATATTTTATTACATTTAATCGTAAAATAAAATAAATTTATTCGTACCGCGTAATATAAACGTCATAACCGTATTTTGCTATAGTTTTGGCAAAATTGTAAGCATCCTGCAAATTTTTAAAGTCGCCGAATACCACTTTATAATAGAATGTGCCTCTTACATTTTTTTCGGCAAGCTGAACTCCAGGCACAAATTTTTTCATTGCCGATATTTTTTTTAACGCCATTGCCTTTCTCGTATAAGCGGCAAACTGCAGCGTATAACCGCAAACCGGCGGCGCATGTTTTACGGCCTGCGCTATTCCGCTTGTACCATAATATCTTCTACATTGAGCTAAAGAAACGGGATTTGGACCCAAATACTGCACCCTTACCAATGCAGTCCCCGGTCCTATCATATCTAAAGCTCTTGCCGCCGCATACGAAAGATCCATAATCCTGCCGTCGGCATAAGGACCTCTGTCGTTAACCAAAACTTCAACGCTTCTATGATTTTCCAGATCCGTCACGTAAGCATAACTGTTTAAAGGAAGGGTTAGTGAAGCCGCGGTTAAATCGTACATGTTATAAATTTGACCGCTTGCGGTAGGTCTGCCCTGAAATCCTGGACCATACCACGAAGCTACTCCTATTTCTACATCGTTAGATATTTGTTTAGGGGGATAATATCCTGGAGGAGGGGCATATCCTCTAGCGCTTTGTCCCGAATAATTTCCTCCTATTATATAAGGAACGCAGCCGGATAGAAAAACCGCGGGCATAAAAACAAAAAATAAAATTAATATTAAGGTTATTTTTTTATTTGACATCTTTAATATTTATACTATATAATAAAAAAATAAATGCATAATTTATTTAATTCATTATATTATACATTTTATACATACAAACATACGAATTTTTATTACAATTATATAATTAAATAGACTGTCAGACAAGTCTATATTTAATGTTCTTATCGAGAGCGGTAGAGGGACGGGCCCTTTGAAACCGCAGCAACCGTTTAGATTATAATAAAATCGGTGCTAATTCCCGCAGGTTCATTCCTGGAAGATAAGAAGAAACGAGTTTAAAAACCTCTTCTTCCTAATTTTCGGGAAGGAGAGGTTTTTTTGTTATAGGCTTTACTTTAATAAAATAAATTAAAAACAGAATAAATTAAAATAAGGAGACAAAATGTTCGTGAAAGGTTTAAAATGCAGGGAATGCGGCAAGGAATATCCAGACAGCCCGCTTTATGTTTGCGATTATTGTTTCGGTCCGCTCGAAGTGGACTACGATTACGATAAAATAAAAAAAGAGATAACAAAAGAAAAAATAAAATCTCGCGATGCCAATATGTGGCGGTATCAGGAACTTCTTCCTATAAAAGGAGAGATAAAAATAGGCAAAAACGTGGGATATACGCCGCTCGTAAAAGCCGATAACCTTGCAAAAGCACTCGGCGTTAAAGAAATGTACGTTAAAAACGATGCCGTAAACTTTCCTACACTATCTTTTAAAGATAGAGTCGTTTCGGTAGCTATTGCAAAAGCAAGAGAATTCGGTTTTAAAACCGTCGCCTGCGCATCTACGGGCAACCTGGCAAATTCCGTTGCGGCATTAGCGGCTTCTTCCGGTTACGAAAGTTTCGTATTCATACCTTCAAACCTTGAAACGGGAAAAGTACTGGGTACTCTTATATACGACACTAATCTCGTTAAAATTAACGGCAGTTACGACAAAGTCAACAGGCTTTGCACCGAAATAGCAGGAAAACACAGTTGGGCATTCGTAAACATAAATTTAAGGCCTTATTATGCAGAAGGTTCTAAATCCCTTACTTTCGAAATGCTCGAACAATTAGGATTTAAAGCTCCCGATAACGTCGTAGTTCCAATGGCCGGCGGTTCTTTAATAACAAAAGTAGGTAAAGCAATAGACGAGTTCGATTACTGCGGACTGCTTAACGAAAAACCGCATACTCGAATTTTCGGAGCGCAGGCTACCGGATGCAACCCTATAACCTCAACCGTAAAAGAAAAAAGAGAATTTATAAAACCTGTAAGAACTCCCAATACTATCGCAAAATCACTTGCGATAGGAAATCCGGCAGACGGCTACTATGCATCCGACCTTATGAATAAAACCGGCGGGTACGGCGAAGACGCTACCGACGAAGAAATAGTCGAAGGCATGAAACTTCTTGCCGCTACCGAAGGCATATTTACGGAAACTGCAGGGGGCGTTACCGTCGCCGTAGCAAAAAAACTTATAGAAAAAGGTTATATAAACAAAAACGAAACGACGGTTCTTGCTATTACCGGCAACGGACTTAAAACTCTTGAGGCATTAAACGGAAAATTAAAAGAAGCTCCGGTTATCGAAGCTAATTTAGAAGAATTTGAAGGAGTTTTATCTAAAATTAAAAGAAAAGATTAAATAATATATTATATAAATAATAAAAAATCATAATAATTTTAACTATAAAAAAATAAAGGAGGATTAAAATGCCTATAAAAGTAAGAATACCTACTCCGCTAAGAACTTTAACCGGCGGCAAAGCGGAAGTGGAATCCAACGGTTCAAATATCATAGAAGTAATAAACGATTTAGAAAAAAATTTTTCCGGAATAAAAGAAAGAATATGCGAACAGAATGACCAGGTAAGAAGATTCGTTAACGTTTATCTGAACGATGAAGATATAAGATTCATAGACAACATAAATTCAAAGGTTAAAGACGGAGATACTATTTCAATAATTCCGGCAATAGCCGGCGGCGCGCCTGAAAAAAAAAAGTTTTACCTCAACTATCCGCAGGAAGTAATTAAAGAACCATTAATTTATCTTGTCGGAAAAAACTACAACGTTATAACCAATATCAGAAGCGCAAGCATATCTAACGATATAGGAATAATAGCGATAGAGCTTGAAGGCGAAACGGCGGCTATAGAAAAAGCGGTTAAATTTTTAGAATCTAAAGGCGTAACGGTAGAGCCTATCGTTCTCGACGTCGTAGAATAATTAATAAAAATAGTTTTAAAAGCGAGGAAATAAAATTGAATTTTACCGAAGAACAGATTAAAAGATATGCAAGGCATATTATACTTCCGGAAGTCGGAGGCGAAGGACAGGAAAAACTGCTTTCTTCCAAAGTCCTGCTTATAGGAGCTGGAGGATTGGGTGCGCCCTGCGGATATTACCTCGGAGCGGCGGGAATTGGCACTCTCGGAATAGTCGATTACGATACCGTCGATTTATCTAATCTTCAAAGACAGATTTGGCACGGAACCGCAGACGTTGGAAGGTACAAAGTAGATTCGGCAAAAGATTCCATCGAACGCATAAACCCGGACGTAAAAGTTATTACCTATAAAGAAGGCATAAATATAAACAACATTAAAGATTTAATAAAAGAATACGACGTAATAATAGACGCTACCGATAATTTTCCTACGAGATATTTAATAAACGACGCCTGCCATTTTATGAAAAAACCTTTAGTTTACGGTTCTATTTTCAGGTTCGACGGTCAGGCTACGGTATTTTTGCCGGATGAAGGTCCCTGCTACAGATGTCTTTTTCCGACTCCTCCTCCTGCGGGACTTGTACCGAGCTGTCAGGAAGCGGGAGTTCTCGGCGTTCTTCCAGGCGTAATAGGCGCTATCCAGGCAAACGAAGCAATTAAAATAATACTCGGTATCGGTCAAACCTTAAACGGAAGGCTTCTTATTTACGACGCTCTGGATATAAAATTTACCGAAATGAAACTAAGGCAGGATAAGACTTGTCCGCTTTGCGGCGAAAATCCTACCGTTTTTGAGTTAATAGAATACGGCGATTTGTGCGAATTTAAAAATTAACGGAGCAAACAAATAATGTCTGAATATAAACAAAACGAAGAATTAAACATTAAAGGCGAGATATGTCCATTTACTTTCGTTAAATCCAAACTTGTTTTAGAAAAAATGAAAAAAGGCGAAATTTTAAGGGTAATAGTGGATTACGAACCTGCAATAAGAAACGTCCCGCGTTCTATGGAAGAACAGGGTCATAAGGTCTTATCCATAAATAAAATTAACGATACGGATTACGAAATTATCGTGGAAAAAGATGGAAAAAAATAAGTCGCCTTTTAATATTTACGATATTTTTAATTCTGCTTCAAATATAGGCGGTACGGGGATAGTCCTGTTAAATAAAATAATTAATACTTCGTCTCACGGATCAAAATTATACGCGAAGCTTGAAGGTTTAAACCCCGGCGGCTCCGTAAAAGACAGGCCTGCTCTTTATATGATAAAAAACGCCGTAGAAAAAGGTTTAATTAAAGAAAATACGTCTATAATCGATTCGTCATCGGGAAATACCGGTATTTCATATGCAATGATAGGCGCGCTCCTCGGCATAAAAGTTAAAATTTACGCTCCTTCAAATATGAGCGAAGAAAGAAAAAAGATAATGCGTCTTTACGGAGCCGAATTAATACTTACTCCTGCCGAAGAAAGCCACGACGGAGCCATAAAACGCGCATCCGACGAATATGAAAGAGGCGGCAAAGATATGTATTATATGCCCGACCAGTACAATAATCCTTTTAACCCTATATCGCATTACGAAACTACCGCCGTCGAAATCCTAAAGCAGACAGGAGGAAATATCGATTATTTCGCCACAGGCATAGGAACAGGCGGAACTATTCTTGGAGTAGGTAAAAGACTTAAAGAATATGACGATAAAATAAAAGTTATCGCAGTCGTTCCGGACAACGAAATGCACGGCATAGAAGGCTGGAAGTACAACTATTCTTTAAATTTCGAAGGATTCGACGCCGATAAAATAATCGACGACGTTGTTAAAGTCGATACGGAGGGCAGTTACGCCGCCTTAAAAAGACTCGTTAAAGACGAAGGGATTTTATGCGGTTTTTCTTCAGGCGCAAACGTTTACGGAATACTTAAACTTACGGCAAAATATAAAGGTAATTTCGCAACCGTACTTCCAGACACGGGTTCAAGATATCTTTCTACGAGAGTTTTTTCCGAGTTTTAACGACTGAACATTATTAATTGCAAAATAATTTAGCATCTTCATTAATATAATAAGGACGGATTATTATGGCTATTATAATTCCGAAAAACGAACTGGAAATAATAAAAAAACATGCGGCGGATATTTTCCCTTATGAAGCTTGCGGAGGACTTCTCGGAAAAATTGACGGAGAAAACAAAATTATCGTAAAAGCCTATCCTGCGGAAAACCGTTACGGAAAAATTACCTGGGACAGTTTTGAGATAGAACCTAAAGATATATTAGAAATGGATAAATTTTGTATGAAAGAAAACCTCGATATTCTTGGATTTTACCATACCCACCCCAATCATCCTGCAATTCCTTCAAACTTTGACGTCAACGCTTCCTGGCCTTTTTACTCGTATGTTATTCTTTCCGTAAAAGGCAACGCACCCGAAAACGTCGCCGATGTTAAAAGCTATCTTATGCCCGACAGAACTTCCGCTCCAACCGAAGAAGAAGTTATAATAAGCTAAAATTTTTAGGAGAAAACGACGCTACGTTATCTATGACGTCGGGATTGTTTTTCCTGCCGTAAAGCCATCTTTTTTTCCAATATTCTATAAGATCGTCGATTTTATAATTGAAATATTCCAACTCTTCGCTGCGTCCGTTTAAAAAATCCAAAGAATTATATGCTAGCGGAACATAATATATGTCTCTTTTAATAGAATGATTTAAAATAAAATCGGAATTTAATCCATAGTTTTCTAAAAATTTTAACGCTTTTTTTATGAATCTAAATTTATAATTTGGTCCGTCTCCAAATTTATATCCAACCTTTCCTTCTTTAAGTTTTAATAAATCTTTTAAAAGTTCGTTTGTATGCCTAGAAAATTGAAAAGTGCCGTAACCTTTGGTACTGCCTATTCTTTGATATAGCAGCAGGTTTTTATATTTTATCCTGTTGTATTGAGAACTTTTACCGTATAAACTTGTCGTGAAAATTGCGGCAAGATTTGAAGCATTTCTTTTATTTATTATCGTAGTCTGAGTTAAATATTTATTTTTAAAAATTTTCAGTACTTCTTTGGAAGCCATCATATAAGAAATCAATTTACCGCCCAGAAGATAAGAGTATGGAGGAACTGCTCCGCACACGTATAAATCCATGCAATAGACTAAATTTTTATTTTTAGTTTCCGTATTCCAACCTATAAAATCGTCTCTTTCCGGTATTCTTATTATAGAACTGCCCAGAGCCGCAATGCCGATAACGGGTTTATATTTCACGCCTGCATCCCTTATGATAAATTTGATTCTTCTTCCGACATATTCACTGTAAGGGCTAGACCAAGTATATCTAAGCAGTCTAAACAGATCTCTTTGTTTTTGCGTTTCGCATACCTCCATAACCGGCGATATGTCGGAATTAAGGCAGTCGTCTCCATGCGCAAGATTTTTTATGAATATATCCTTGTTTTTTTGAATAAAATCGGTATTTTTTAGTATAATCTCTTCTTTTCTGGGGAGCATTAAATTTCTTATAAAATCTTTATTTTTTAAATCGGAATTTATGTCGTCAAATTCAAATTTTCCGTTTTCGTATGAAAATTTAAAACCCAAAGATGAAATATCGCTGCAAAGAGAAGAAACTATTTCATTTTCTAATTCGGAATGGCCGCATTCCGGTAAGTCAGGCTGATTTTCAATTTCGCCGGTTTGGATTAACGTCGGTATAGCAGCAGGATTATAAAGATTATCGTCAAAAGACATGTTATTATTTTATTTCATTTTTTCATTCCATTTATCGACGGGAACGCATACGAAAGGTTTTGATTCTTCTTTGCCGTTCATAAAATGCACGCCTTCCAATATTTCAATTTCGTCTTCGCTGCAGTCGAATATACAGCTAAATAAAGGTATGTATAAATCGTCTTCTTTCCTTATTTCGTCTTTAAACTCTTCTTTTTCTTTAAATTCTTTAACTATATAATATAATCTGCCCTGATAAATTCCTATTTTATTTTTATCGCGAAAGTCTTGAGTTTTAAACTTATTGTTTTTTAATTCACTTTTTATACGTTCGAATATTTTTTCCGCCATTAATTTTAATCGTTCTTGAGCTCTTTTTACTACAAGCAACGCAGGTGAATTTTCATATTTTTCCCGACTTTCCCGATTATCTTCTTTTACTATATATTTTTTATAAAGACTTTCAAAACTGCGTATTCTGACAGGCAGAACAAAAGGCTGAATAGGAGCGCTCCACATATAGCAGTTTCCGATTATAGGTTCGTTTATAATATTTAAAATAATATCTTTTGAATAAAAAGAATTATATCTATTTAAAACGGATGCGTCTCCTTCCGATAAAACGTGAAAAACAAACCAGTTGTCCGACTGGCTTAATATTTCCGGAGCAATCGAACCGGGCTGCTGAGTAACCATAATAGCACCCAAATCATATTTGCGGCCTTCTTTAACCCATTCTACGAAAGGACTTGTTTCGGAAAGGGATTTGCCCAAAACGCTTTGAGCCTCCTCTATTATCGCTATAACAGGAATAGAAGAGCCGTCTCCGGTAAAATTTTCCTGATTATAATTAAATATATTCCTAATTATAAGCCCCGCCACGTTATAGCCTGCAGTCGAGCTAAGCAAGCTAATATCGACTATTACTACCCTGCCTTCTCTCAGCAAAGTTTCGACTTCTTCTATCAGCCTGCTGTTAGGGTCGTGCAAATGGCTTACAAGATTATACATATTGCTTTTTGCCGCGCTAATTTCGGCGGACTGACCGGAGACGGCTTCTTTGTTGTAACCCATAATCCTGGCTATCTTTTTTTCGTCCGCCTGCATTCTATCTCTTTCTATAATATCTACAAGTTCTATCCACTGTTCTTTTTTAAGGCTTTTTAATTTAATAATGTTTTGCTGCTCTTGCCTATCTGGAGAAATTGCTATACCTATAACGTCTCTGGGCATAAGCGACTTAATATTTAGTTTAACGTTTCCCGCCTTCCAACTGCCGTAATATGTATTTATAGATTTTCTGTTCGTAAAAACCGCAATATTGTCCTTAAGGTGCGGCACGTCGCACAAACCCGGCCTATCCTTATTATCTGGCCAAAAATATTCGCCGTCGGGGTCAAATATTAGCGTTCCTACTTTTTTATTTTTGTCTGTTAAAGCATACTTTCCGTTTTCTTTATAAAGTTCCGAAATTAAAAACTTTATGAGATTCGACTTACCGTAACCCGCCCTTGCAAATACGACGGACCTTTTAGAAACCAGATTATTTATATTAAATTTTACGTTGAGGTTAGGCTCGATATACTGAAAATTAGAAATATAATCTTTGCCGCCCTGGTTTAGATTTTCGCTTTTTCCTGAATAAATAAATTCACCAAGCACGTAATTGCCTAAATCGGTTTCTCCTTGGCTCAAAGAGCATAACTCCCGCAATACTGCATCGCTGGGAAGGGAAACTTTCGCCCCAAGATGCGGTATTCTGCGCAACGACGGTATAAAAATAATTTTATCGCTCGATTGATTTTCGGTCTGGGCAATTTTAACCGCTCCAAGAAGTTTAATCTGAACCTTGTATTTCAATTTATCTTTTTTTAAATCATCTGGTACGGTTTGTCCTCTTTTTTGAAGAGCCATAATATAATCTTCGCCTTCTACCGACGAAAGAAGTCCTGCCGGAGCAAAATTAGTTATTCTGGCAAGAGAAGCCTCCATAGGATTAGCAAGCTCTATTAATAAAAATTGACCCAACTGTGGCCTTTCAAGCATACGAGCATCGTAAGGAGTTACGACTTCGGCGGAAAATTCATAGCCCGATTCGACTGAACCCTTAAATATACCCATTAAATCAGATTTTGCAAACAGTTCAAGCATTTTTGTATCTTGCTCCTGTTAAGTTGCGGTGAAGGTATTTTATTCTGTATATACTTTCTCTTTCGGAATCGGGAAGCGTTTTGCTTATTCCTTCTATGAGCATATCTTCTATCATTTCCACCTCAATTCCGTTAATTTTTGCATGTCCGTGGGCGTTTTGAATGCTAAGGGGGAAATCCGGTATCGGAAACCCTAATCTTGCGTCATGCAGCAGTTGCCCAAGAATCATTTCGGCATTTTCTACGTCCCAGACGGCAATGTCCACCGGCCAAACAGGATCGAAAGGTCCGTCTCCGAATTTTACGAGAAATAGCTTTCCCATTGAAGCGTAAGACTGATTTTCTTCGCTCCCCGAAAATTCTTCAAAAGTATTAAACCATGTCCTGTCGTAATTATAACAGTATTGTTCTATTTCATCCGGTACTTTAACGTAACATGGATAAGGCAGCCTAAAAACGTTTTCCAAAGCCAGCGCCAGCGAAAGCCTGCTGATAACGGCGCTTTCTTTTGCCACGCCTACTACGTTTACGTTTATATTTCTTTTTTGTTTATGTTCGATGCACTTTTCTTTTATTTTTTTGTCTAAAATGGGGAATAAAGTATTTTTAATCGATTTCGTCCTCAGCAAACCCTCTCGTATTATTATAGTATTATTGCCCCACTCGTTAAACAAAAAATCATACAGGATAGCCCATTCTACTATATCGCGATAAATTTTAACCGCCGAAGCCGTTTTTTCCGGCTGTCCCATTCCCGACAATAAATAAGAAATATCGCTCAACCTCTCCAAATCAAGATCGTCGCATAAACGTTTTAAAGGCGTAATTCTTTCTACCCTTTCGTTTAAATCGTTTAAATTGGAATTACCGAAAATAGGATCGATAGCGCACTGAACTCCCCTTGAATCCACAATCCTTACAAGTTCCAGCACGCAGGGATTAAATTTTATATTGTTGTTTCCGCCGTCCGCGGAAACAAAAGATACAGCGGTAGCAGTATAAGGCCTTAAAATCTTTACCTCGTCTTTAATTTTTACCGCAAAACTCCTCAGCTGTTTTACTACCGGTTCTTCGGTAGCTTTATAAGCCGTTTCTATCTGAGACCTTATTAAATCCAAATTGTCGTCGGAAAGCATGTGGATATAAGATATTTTATATAAGTATATTTTTTATTAATTTATAATTTTAATGCATTATTGTACATATTAATTTCTTTTAGACTATATTTCTTTTCGATATAAAATATAACAATATAATTTTATCATAAATCGAAAATATTTTAATAAGTAATTTTTAGATAAATACTTTTAAAAATCGGGCTCGTTTTCTATAGTCGCGTCTATTTCTTTAATATTCGGTATATTATTTGTATCTATGTAGATTATTTTGGTTTTATATTCCAGCGTAGATACCGCCCCCGCTACGCTTATAGGTTTTTGTCCGCCGGTAATATCTATAGCTATTTCATGTTCCTTGATCCTTTTCTGCGACGAACAAGTCTCATTCTCTTCCTTAGCAGTTTCTATAATTTTCGAAATTATTCTTTTAAACGTTTCATGAACTTTTTCAAAATCATTGAAATCTACCGCAATATTATCGATAATTTTTTCATCAGATAGAATATTTAAATTTTTTTCGTCTATTTTTATTTTTTCTTTATTCTTATAGTCAAAAACATATATATCGAATTTATCTTTGAAAAAAAATAATAGAATTTGAACAAAAAATTTTAATTCGCGTGCCGACCCTTTTGCTATATTGGGTTTTTCATCTGATTTATCGTTATTGCCGCTTTCATTTTGCTTTTTTTTAGGATTTACCGCCGTATCGGCGGAGCCTAACAGCCATAATTGTTCGATCCCGCCCTTCTCGTTATCTATTTTTAAATTCCTTAAAATAGAAACTAAAGGCGGCTGCCAATTTTTAAAATTTGCGTAATTTTCATGTTTAGCTTCGTTATCTTCTGAATTTAAAATTTTATTGATTGTATTTTTATTTATAGATATTTTTTTATCTTCATACTTAATGTTAATTACATCGTTATTTGTATCTACAGATAATATTTCTACCCTTGCCTTAGAAACAGGCAGTATTAAAGCTTTAAAACTGCGCTCAACGAGATCTCTTTCCGTGGGAATAGATATTTTTGAAAATCTTTTTCTGGCAATATTCGTTAAAATAAGAAAGATGAATAATAAACCGACACTAAGCAAAAATTTAAATACAATATTGTTCCATATTAAATTTAAAAAATCATCGTAGTATATAGATATTGCGCCTATTAATACAAGGGAAGCAGAAATATAAAGCGCCAAACTAAACCAAGCTTGCAAATTATTTTTAATTTTTTTAAAAATATTATTTTTTTTCATAGGTTAAAAATTTATTAATATATTAATGTTTAGCTACTACTACTTCATACATTTCGTTTTTATACTTTACTTCGTGAAAACTATGAACTACTATATGAAATGCTACTAAATACACAGGAATAGCGGTAGCACCGGTTAAAACAACGCAATCGTTAAAACCTCCGGCTGCAGTAATATCTCCATTTTTCTCGTTTTCGGAATTTCGCCTTTCGTCTTTGTTTTTATATTCTTCTTTCCGCCTTTTTATATATTCGGTAATATTTTTACCTATAATATCTAAATTTTCCTGATTAACCGTGAAAGATTTGCGTCCACCAAAACTATCAATTTCCACTCCTTTATATATTTCTTCGCTATTTAAAGACAAGTCTAATTCAAGCATATATAAAAACTCCTTATTTACAAACTCTATATTAATCCAGTTTTATATTATTCTCAATATAAAATATAATTTTATCATAAATAGAAAATATTTTAGGAACTAATTTTTCGTAAACCGTATTAATATTCATAACTAATTCATTTTCTTCCGAAGAATATTCATGCGATAAAATGTTCCGTGATTTTCTAAGTTCATCCCAATCATTTGCGCTTTCTATAATCTCTAACTTTTCCAACCTGTCGATTAAATCGCGAAACGGTTTGTTATCAAAATTTTCTTTTAAATTTTTTAATATTGAAGTAAATAGTCTTTCTCCCATTACATCTTGTAATTTCGAATATCTGAATATAAGTTGATCTATGTGTTCCTTGTCATCCTCCGATAAAGACCGATAATCAGCTAACGTCAGAGGCATAAAATTTTCCATTTTCGATAAAGCATGTTTTATTTTAACTATATGCCTGTCGCATTCTTCTATGTAATTTAAAAGTTTTAAGCGGTTTACGTCTAATTCATGTCCATCGTCCATTATTTAAGCAGCACCCCCTGCGTTCTAGCTATTTTATATATAGGCAAATTTTCGTCGGAATCAATATTTTTTATTATCACGTCAATTTTTCGCTCGCCTATTTTTTTTTCAAGCTCGACTAAAAATTTTATTTTATTTTCAAAAATATCTTTATTTTTATCAGTTTCTATAAATATATCGATATCTCCGCCTTTTTTAGCGTCGTCAACCCTTGAGCCGAATATATATGCATTTGAGCTTGCGCCGAAAAATTTTACGGCTGTTTCCTTAATCGCTTTAATTTCATATTCCGTCAATCTCATAATTTATGTTCCGTATAAGAATAATTTACTTTCTTGTTATCTTAAATCTTAATCAAAACAAATAAACTTTATCGTTTTTCAAAATATTTTACTTTATTTACTGATTAATTTTTAGATTATATATTTTAGATTATATATTAATGAAAATAGCTATTGCAATAAATAAATTATATAAAATTTAAAATATTTTTCATCTTTAAACAATGTTGTTTTAAGTTTTAAAAAATCTTTTAATATGCTATATTACTTTTATGGTTAAAGTTAGTAATAATTTATCGGATATAAAAAAAATCTTTAAAGATTTCAAGGCCGCAAAAATTAACTTTGAAATCAAAGCCGAAAACGACGTTTTTCTCCCCGAATATAAAGGTTCTACTTTCAGAAGCGTATTCGGACATATTTTCAAAGACGTTATGTGCATATCGCATACGGGCGAATGCAACAGCTGCAGTTTTGATAAAGTTTGCATGTTTAAAAAAGTATTCGATTCTCCTCCGCCGTCTAATTCGCTGAAATTACGCAATTATTCAGCCGTTCCCCATCCGTATGTAATAGAACCGCCTCTGGACCAAAAAAATTTTTACAAAAAAAACGAAATAATAAAATTTTCGTTAATACTGATAGGACAGGCAATTTCCTTATTCCCATATTTTGCGTATTCTTTCGGACTTGCGGGGAAAAAAGGCATAGGCAAACAGAAAAAAGGCAAGTTTGTAATCACTAAAATAATAAACGATAAAGACGGCGAATTGTTATATTATTATAAAAACGACGAGCTTAAACCTTTGAACGATTTTTATGCAATCGATGATTTCATTCAAGAAAATAATAACGAAAATTTTTCCGTTAATTTAAAATTTATAACGCCGACCAGAATTATTTTCAACGAAAAGCTTGTTTCGGAACCGGAATTTCATATGTATATCAGAAACACTTTAAGAAGAATAACTAATTTAAATTTTTTCCACTGCATTAACCGTAACATCGACGATACGGATAAATCTATCCTAAATAACGAACCACAACCGGAATTAGAATTAGATTTCAATTATTATATAGAAAAATCAATGCCTATAAATTGCAAAAAATCATTAAAATGGTATTCTCTTGACAGATATTCCAATAGGCAGAAAACTCACATGAAATTAAGCGGTTTCATAGGCGATTTATCTTTCGAAAAAGTCCCGTTTGAATATTTATGGATTATAAGGCTGGGCGAATTGACGCATATCGGAAAAAACACGACTTTCGGACACGGTAAATACTCCATAACGTCTATCTTATAAATTCTTATATTATACATTATATTATTTAGAGCATTTATATGTAATAAACTTATATTTTATTATCTTAGTTGACATGTTCGCCTAATGTTCGATATAATTATTCTATAATCTAAAAATAAAGTTGCTTTTTTATATGAATAATAAAAAATCCAAGAAAGATATTGTAGCTGAAATATTTAATATTTGTAAAAAGAAAAATAATTTCATTTTCGATAACGATTTAATAAAAAAAATCCTAAAAAAATATAATTTAAATACAAATCCTTATGATATCACTAAACTTGATAATACTTCAAAATATCCGGAGATTTTATTAAAGGAGGATTATTTTATAGCGCATATAGGACAAGGAAAACATTGTTTCATTAAAGGTTTAAATAAAGTATTCCATGAGTTCGAACCTATAAAAGAAGATGAAGTTATCAAGTGGCCTTATCGTCCCAGTATTTTAAACGATTTCTCAATTTCAGAAAGCAGCGCATTATCGCTTTGTTTCAATCACAGGATAATTCATGATTTTCTATATCAGGATATAGCAGCTAATCCTAAAATATATACGAGCGAAAGAAAAAGAGGCGTATCATTTAATTATTTCATTGGTAAAAATTTAAAAATGAATTTTGAAAATCTTCAGATAGAAATAGATTTAACGATGGAAAATTATGGATTCGTTACAATATTTGAAGGCAAAAATACTGTAGATTCAATTAATTGGATTAAAAATTTTAATATTTTTCAATTATATAATCCTTATAGATATTATCATAATTTAAAATTAACAAACAAACTTGATATAAAGAAACTTACCGCATGTTATTTACTGAGGCTTAAAACTTCAAATGGTTCAAAAGTAAGGCTATACAACTATGTATTTGAAGATCCCGAAGATATAAATTCAATTATGCTTATTCAAAAAAATGAATATGTACTTGAAAAGAGGAGGATAATTTATGATTATTGATTTTTTAGATAATATTTTTAATGAAGATGTCATTAATATGATGAAAAAAATACCCGATAATTCTATAGATATGATTTATAGCGATCCAGATTATAATGTAGGAATTAAATATAATAATAATATATATACTAAAAAATTTGAAAATTATATCGAATGGTATATAGAACTTGCAAAAGAATCTTATAGGATATTAAAAGATACCGGCAATATGTTTTTTATAAACTATCCAAAACAAAACTCTTTTTTATGGATTAAATATTTAGATAAAGCCTGCTACGACGTTCATGAATATGTATGGATTTACAATACAAACATTGGGCATTCGCCAAAAAGATTTACCACGGCACACAGAACTATATTGCATTGCACAAAAACTAAAAATAATCAATGGTTTAAAAATTCGGTAGCCGAAGAATATTTAAATCCAAACGATAAAAGGATTAAACAAAATATATTAAACGGCTCAAAGGGCAGAATGCCTTATTCGTGGTTATATTATGATTTAGTAAAAAACGTATCTAAATATAAAACAATGCATTCATGCCAGATACCTATCGGATTAACGGAAAAAATTTTAAAAGCTTCTACTAAAGAAAACGATATAGTTTTAATTCATTTTGGTGGTTCCGGCAACGAAATACTGTTAACCAAACAACTGAACAGGCATTATATCTCGGCAGAAATTGATAAAATTTATTACGATATGATATTGGAAAGAATAAAAAATAACGGCTATATACCTCAAGAATATAGGCTTAAATATAAAAAAGAAAAAATTAATAAAAATTGCTCGGATAACGTTTCTTCAAAATATTATGACGACATATTTAATATTAATTTATCTTAATGCTTAATTAAAATTTATTTTATAAATTCATTAACTATAAACTATAAACAATATTTTTATGATGATAAGCAAAAGACAAAAAAATATTATCGACTTTATAATAGATTACGAAAGTAAAAAGGGTTATGCCCCATCTTATGATGAGATATGCCAGGGAATCGGCATATCTTCTAAATCCACAGTTTCTAAACATATAAAAGCTTTAAAAGGCCGTGGTTTAATAGATACAATTCAGGGTAAAAAGCGATCTCTATTTCTAACGGAAAAATATATTAAAGCTAAAACTAATTTAAATAATCATTGCACAAACGATATAAAAAATAAACGATATGAATTGTTATCTATGCCTATAGAGGTTTCTTTTGAAGAAGATACTTTATATAAAAAGGATAATACTAATTTTATACAGCTATACGGATATATTCAGGCAGGTTATCCGGTAGAAGCCGTTCAAATGAAAGAAACTATTACCATACCGAATTGGCTTGTCTCTAAACATTCTGGAGAGTTATTCGCTCTTAGGGTCAAAGGCGATTCAATGATTGAAGATATGATTGCAGACAAAGATATTATTATTTTAAAAAAAACCGAAGAAGTTCCCAACGGCAAGATAGTGGCGGCCATAGTTGAAGGATATGAAGCTACTCTAAAAAGATATTACAAGCTAAATGACGGCACTGTTAAACTTATACCTGCAAACCCTGCATTCAAACCTATCGTCCTAAAAGAAAATAGCGTTAAAATAATAGGAGAACTCATAGGCCTTGTTAGAAAATATTAATGCCTAATTTTTACCTTCTTCTGCCTCCGCCGCCGAATAATGTAAGCAGCATAAGGAATAAGTTTATGAAATCTAGATAAAGGGTAAGAGCACCCATAACGGTTTCTTTTCTTGTATCAAACGAACCGCTTAAGTATATCTGTTTAAGTTTCTGCATGTCGTAAGCAGTAAGACCTAAGAAAATTACCACTCCAAGAATAGATACGACATACATAAGGGTTGAACTGTGAAGGAAAAAATTTACCACCATAGCTATTATTATCGCAAAAAGCCCTATCATCATAAAGTTACCCATTTCCGTAAGGTCCCTTTTAGTCGTGTAGCCTAAAAACGCAAGAAGCCCAAACGACACTGCGGTAAGAAAAAATACTACCTCTATAGACTGATTCGTATATACTAAAAAAATGAAAGAAAAAGTTACTCCGGTAAGAGCGGAATAAAATAAAAATATAGCCTCGCTAATATCCGCCGGCAATTTATTGATTCCGAAAGACAAGCCTAAAACCGCCGCCAATTGAATTCCCATTAAGACATAAAACAACATAACGTGCGTATAAAGATAGCCCACCAAAGGTTTATCCATCGCCACGAAATAAGATATAAAACCCGTAAGCATAAGACCTATCGTCATCCATGTAAAAACTCCCCTGAAAAAATCCGACAGACCCTCCTGCGTAGCAGCCCTTCCGCGCGTAATATCGTAATCGTAACTTCTTGGCCCCTGTCCAATGCCAAAATTATTATTTCCAAACGGCATAACTTTTATCTCCTTTTTATTATAAATATTTTAATTTAAAACATTTTAAGCAAAATTATATTGTAATATTATAAATCAATTTTTAACCTGAAGTCAAATTGCGGAAATCGGTAATGCTGAAATCGGTAAATTAAATCTGATTGCAACTTTAAAAAAATAAATATCCTATGTTCCTATATTGCATCCTCTAAAATTTTTAAACCACGTGTATAATTTATTTTTTTAAAAATAGAGCTTAATTCTTTAATATCCATATTTTTCTCTTCAAATTTTTGTTTAATTAAATTCTTAATATTTAAGTGTTGACCTTTTAAGCTTCTATCTTTATTTTTATAAAAAAAAATTTCTATATTTGCATATTCCCTTATAATGCTAACTTCGTTATACAATGCTCCTTTTTCTACATTGAAATTCAAAGGATAACCGTTTAAAATTTCTTGGTTTAATCCTTTGTCGTTTAAATTGTTTCCGCTTTTATTTACGAAAAAATTTCCAATGGTAACGGGAGGATATTTATCGTTACCGAATAAAAAAATATAAGGCTTATTATATGTCCTATAATATTCTCTATAAAACTTATCGTCTAATTGACTTATGCCTACATTTACAGGCTCTCCAATATTTCCGCTATATTTAATATTATTTACGACGCAGCCCATTAAACGTAATTTTTCTTTTATTAAGTTTATCGATATCTCATGGCTATATCCAGTATCGTAGCCGAATGGCAATATATTTTTAGAAATAAAGGTATCGTAAATTTTATCATTCATCATTAGAATTTCGTAATTTTTTATGCCGAGCGTAAAAATAGAAAATTTATTTTTTGTATTTTTATCGATATAAATTATTAAAAAACCTGGGAAAAATACAGGTGCTGAATTTTCGGTTAATTTAATATCTATCGCCTCGTCCGGTATATTAAATTTTTTTTTATTTCCTATGACTGATTTAAAATTAGCGTTAATAGACAATTGCTCCGAATTATCAATTAAAAGCTTCTGTTTTATATTTACAGGGAGTAAATCAATATCTACAGGTTGTATTTTATAAAAATCGGCCGGCATTAATTGTCCGGTAATACCGCAAAAATAAAAAGATCTAGTCGTTTTTGCAAGCATTGCGCCTTCGTTTATTGCCATTTTTCCTAAATCCGTCAACAATAAACATTCTTTTTTATTTAAAGCATTAATGTTTTCCGTTATTAATCCTGTGCCTAAAAAATTTTCAATTACTTTTTTAAGTTTTACGGAGGATATGCCTACAAGCTTTGAAATATCAGAGATACAACCGACATTTTTTTCGACCAATTTTAAAATAACCAATTCAAGACCGCCTAATTCCTCTCTGTTACGTTCTATCAATTCAGCTTCTATTTCTAATACAGGATAATAAGATTCTTTGGCAAAAATTATTTTATGCCCTTCGTTTATCAAGTTTAACGTATCGTTATAATAACTTACAAATGTTTTGTTAATCATATGTATGACCTATTTTATGTTATTTAATATATCGTTTACATCGATAAGCATATTCTGTTTTTTACAAAACTCTTTTAAAAAATTCATCGATTCCCTAAATTTTACTTCCATAGGATCAATTTTGTATTTATTTTGCTTTACTGAAGAAAGCATATTAATATCTCCTACCATAAATAATTGCTGCTTTACTCTTGTCATAGCCACGTTTAACCTGCGCCAATCTTTTAAAAAACCTATTGCATTTCGCTCATTAGACCTTACGAAAGAAAAAATTATAATATCTCTTTCCTGACCTTGAAAACTATCTACCGTAGCAACGATATCGTCCAGTTCCTTTATTTGTTTTATATTGTTTTTATTTATTTCCGCCTTAATAGCTTTTTTGATTTCATTAACATGATTTTTATAAGGCGATATTATGCCTAAATCAAATTCGTCGTCATCGGCGTTTGCATCCTGAATCATTTTTATAATATAAAGAATTATTTTAGTTTCCAATTTATTTCCGGTTACGCTTAACATATCGTCCTCTCCTTTAGAGGACGACTCGTATTTTATATTGCCCGGAACATTTGAAGTATCGAAAAAAATTAACGACGACTTATATAAATCCTTAAACGGTTTTCTTTTTGAAGTAGATTCGTGGGAAAAATATTTATTTTCATAAAATGCTTCCGAGATAAAATCCGCCACAATTTTTGGACACCTAAATTGCGTATCCAACATTACTTTCCTGCTTTCTGGAGAATTATTCCACAATACTTCAAAAAAGCTTTTTTCTAGCAAGTCTATCGTGTATTTATCGTCATCGCCTATACGCGATACAACTTCGTCTTTTAATGCATTATCTATTACCGGAGGCAATTGTTTATGGTCTCCTACTAAAATTGCTTTTGGAGCTCTTGAAAGCGGAACTATGACGTTTTGTATCTGTATTTGCCCGGATTCGTCGACAATCGTTACGTCGAAATTTACGTTACTGAAGCTTTTTGTAGTGTTTATTCCTATACATGTAGCGCCGACTACGTCGACCAAAGACAATAACATATTGTACATCGATTGCTGTCTTATATTTTGCAATTCATTTTTCCAGCCTTTAATTATTTCATAAACCATTAAATAATTGTCTATTTGTCCTTTAATAAGCAAAATATCTTCTTCGATGTTTCCTGATATATCTGAAGGAAATTTATATAGATTTAACGATTCTAAGTGTATAGGATATTTTATTTCATTATAATTATGTAATTTATTAGTTATATCTTGGATTCTTTTTTCTAAATCAAATTTAATTTTATTTTGATCTTCTAAATATTTTTCATTAAAAGATTTTGCTTTATCATATTTTTCAAGTTTTTTAACATAGTTTTTTTCATTAAATTGATAATAAGTTTTTTTTGCGCTTAAAAATGCTTTATTAAAAAAACCAAAAGTTTTTTTAAATAAATTTTCTTCAATGTTTTTTTCTTTTAAGTTCGATATTTTATCGTTATTTTCAATAATTTTTTTATTATTTTCTAATTTTTTAGATGAAAAATTTTTTATTTCTACATAATAATTTTCAAGTTTATTTTTTATTTTATCTATTTTAATTTTTAAATTGCTTATGCTGTTATTTAATTCTGAAAATTCTTTTTGACATTTTAAATAATCAGGTAATACTTCGCTTATTTTTTTTAAATAATTTATTACATTGGTTATTTCGTCTATTGAAATTTGAACTTGATTTGATATCTTTTCTTGTATGTTTACTGCGTAATTGTCTATTAATAAATCTTTTACATCTTCGCTAATTTTAGCTTCATTTCCTATTCTGACGCATTCTATCGATTTATCTTTTTTTAATCTGGCAAGTACGTTATCGACGGCTTTATTATTTTGAGAAGACACTAAGACTCTCATGCCGTAATCGCTGAAAAATTTAACCCATTGAGCTATAACGGTCGTTTTTCCCGTGCCTGGAGGACCTAACACCAAAGAATAATCGGGAGTGTTAATTCCGTTTATAACAGCTTTTGCCTGCGACGGGTTAAGCCCCATTTTTATTAAGACATTATCGTTTTTATAATCCATTATATTTTTTAACGGAATATAAGAATATTGATTGCTAATTACCTTAGATATCCATTTATTTGCCGAAAGATTCTTTTTCAAACTATCCAAAACCGACAGCCTGACATTTTTCAACGTCGGCAAGGCAGATAAATACAGATTACCGTTAGGCGGAATCTCTTCTAAGCTTATCTGTCTGTCAATTATGCCGATAAGTTCAAAAATATTATTTTTATTTGTAATTTCGTAAACTTCTATGGATATATCTTCATTATTGTCCTTAACGCCTTTTAATTCTATTCTTAAAAAAGAGGGCTTAATTTCTTTTATGCGTTTAAAATCGCTTTCTCCTAATTCGAAAGAGAAATATTGTTTTAAAGACGTGATATGGGGCGTAGGTTTAACCTTTACATAGGAAAATGGAGGTATTGAGGAAGCGGCATTTTTTTCTACCTCATATTCTGCTTCTACGAATTGACTAACATTTTCTAAATAATGAGTCTCGCTTTCGCTTATCTCTTCTGCTTCGTCTGTTTCTTCACCAACATTATCGCTTTCATTAATATTTCCCTTTCGCGCATTATGAGATTCGGCTAATTTGATTAAAGATAAGCAATAATCCGAACTATTCCAAAAATTTTTATTTTCAAATCGCGTTCTATAATTATCGCCGGTAACCAATAAAATGCCTTTATGCCTTAATCTAAAACCATATTTGATTATATTGGCTTTTTTCTTAGGTGAGGCAAACTTTATACCATTATTAGATAAATATAATCTTAAAGGCTTACCTTCGTTATTATTTATTACGCCTTGAATAAGATATAAACCATAAATTATTTTTACGGAAAAATTCTCTTTTATGCTATTTTCGAATTTACTAATACTTATAAAACACGAACCGCTTTTTTGCAAATCATTTAAAGCTTCATAAAATTCAGGTTGGCGAGTCGGCCATTCACTTATTTTTGCGTGTTTGGTGTTATAAATAAAAACTATAGGGTTATTAAAATCGTCAATTTTATTACCCCAAAAATCATAATCGATGTTATTCATAGTTTAAACTAAAAATAAAAATTAATAATCTTTTAAATATTTGTTGATTTTATTTTTTACATTAAAAATAAAAAAATAATAAAGTTCTTTGCCTGAAGGTCTTTCTGACGGATTAAACGACAAGCATTTTCTTATTGCATTATTCAAATCGATATTAATATTTTCAATATCTTTTATTTTTTCTTCGGAAAATTTTTTCTTTTTTTTATGGTATTCCAAAAATAAGCCAAGTAAATTTATCTCGGGCATTGATTTCCAATTTGTCAAAGCGTCGTTTGGATACAATCTTATTCCTTTAATATCAAAAAAAATACAAATAATTTTTGCTAAAGAAAAAATATCGGTCTTATCGGTTAAATTAAAATCTCTTTTACAAAACTGCTCCGGAGATTGGAATTCAGGCGTACCTTCTTCTTCACTGTTTCTTTTTTGATTTGCCAGACCGAAATCTATTATCATAATCTTTCGGAACTCTTTTTTATCATTAAACTGAATTATTATATTTTCCGGCTTCATGTCCCTATGGATTATTTTTGAATTATACATAAGCATTATCGCTTCAAAAATTTTTTCCGTAATAATCAATCTTCTTTTAAATTCATTTAAATCTAATTCTTCATTTTTATTAAATAAAGGAAATTTATCTAAATATTTTTTAAGCGTAATACCTTCGCACCAGTCTATTAACAAATAAGCAAATTCTTGATTTTCAAAAATAAATCTTGCCTTGGGAAAAATTTCGGGTATATCGAGAGACATATTTAATGCAACAATTTCTTTTTTAATTGCAATTAAAGTATTTAAAGAAAGGTCAAAAACCTTAAGGGAATAAAAAAGATGCGTATTTAAATCTTTAACCTTATATAAACTTCTCCCTGTACATGCGTTCATAGGATATATTTCATCTAAAATCAAAAACTTTATACTTTTATCAAATTTAATTTCGTTTTTTACTTTTAAAAGCATTTTAATTATTAAATTATGAAATTATAATTAAAAATTTTATTTAATTTTGGATACTAAGTCAACAAGTTCTTCTCCTAACGGTCTTTCGGCAGGATCCATAGACAACATTCTTTTTATGTTATCTAACCAACTTTCATCGAGACCCATTTTTTTTATGTAATCGGGCCACGCATTTTTCTTTTTTAAAAATTTATTGAGGTCTATATATGAATCGAAAGGAATGGAATTATCTTCGCTTAAAATATAACAGACTATCTTTCCAAAACTATAGACATCGGCGGAAGTCGTTACAATATCGCCTGGCGTATTAACTTCCCTTGCCTGAAATTTAATATCTATAGACCTTCTATTTTCAGGAGCTATAGTAGGCAAATATTCAAGATGGCACAATTCAAAATTAGTAAGATATGGCAATATTTCACCTTTAGCCCCTGCTTCTTTAATAATTATATTTTGAGGCGTGATAGCTCTATGGATAATATTTTCTCTGTGAAGCTCTAATAAAATTTGGGATAATTTTTTTAAAACTGCAATCTTTTGAATCCTTTCCGGCTTTGTTTGTAGCCAGTCGACAAGAGTTATGCCGCCTATATCTTCCAAAATAACATAAAAATAACTTTCTTCATAAAATTTATCTATATAATTTTGTAAACCGTCTACATTTCTTAAGTCCTGAAGCGCAGAAAGTTCTCTTTCTAATCTTTTTCTTTCTTCTTCTTCATTCCCTTTAGCCATTGTAGTCAATTTATATTCTTTAACTAATATTTTTTTATTTTTATTTTCTACGTAATGGCCTTTGTAAATTTTTAAATATTGATAAATGTCTTCCCCTGACATCAAATCAAATTTAAACCTGCCGATTGTTTTAAAATCAGTTTCATTATTAACCGTTTTTTCTTCAAATATCGCATTATTTAAAGTTTCGCTCAATAAATTTATTTCTTCTTTGGTTAATTTATTTTTATCTTTAATTTTAGAATCATTAAAATTTTTCTTCAACATTTCAGGAATATCTATAATTTTTGTTATAATTACCTCTCCATACTTTATCGGTATAGGACGCGATACTTGATCAATTATACACTCGACGTTTAAATCGCTATTCGTAAAAATAAATAAACCATTTTTTATGAAATTGTTGGCAACATTATTTAAGCAAATTTTTCCGGCAGTTTTTTTTATGTTATCGGCAAATATGTTAATTATCTCGATTATATTTTTAGCTTTATTATTTCCTTTATTTTTATGTAATTCACCGTTATTATCCATATATTCGGAAAACTCCAGATATTTATCCATATCCATTGTTATTTTTCCTGTATAATTTTTTAATTCTAATAAATATATACCTAATGGACTTATTAAAATTCCGTCAAACCTTCTGATTTTACCATTTTTGTTTATCATAGGATTTGACCCGACTATTTTAAAGCCGTCAAAATTTTTATCTTTAAATAAAACGTCGGCTATGTCGGACAAACCTTTCTTTTCATGTTCATATTCTTCTTGTTTTCCCACAAATGGATTATAAGGCCATTCCTGTTTTATATAACCCAGTCTATTTTCGTAAGGAAACACTATAAAAGCCCAGTCTTTTTCAGATGCAATATCTCTCCCTAAATCTTTCCAGTCTTTTTCGGTTTTTTTTGAATTTAAAATTTTAACGTCTATTTTCTTTAACTTTTCATAATCTATTCCGTCCGTCGATAATATAAAAAATGAATCGCTATTTTGCTCTAAATTAATTACTTGACTGTTTGGCGATATACTTTCATTAAATCCTATAACTTCTATAGGTTGGCTTTCTATCGGTATAACATTTTTTATTTGATCATCTTTATAAGAATTTGGATTTATCTGGTACAAACGAGGATTACCTACCCAGGCAAATTCGACTACATTTTCGATTTTCCTTATTATAACTACTACGGCATATAATTTAAGGTTTTCATATTTAGCTTTATCTATTAAATGTTTGTTTAATTTTAATATTATTTCATTAAGCGAAGTATTTAAAAAATCTATTTTTTCAGTATTATTTTCTTCATAACTAAAATTTTTTAATATTTCTACTATATAATCTGCGGATTTAACCGGATCGGAAGAACCCGATACTCCGTCTGCAAGCACTGCTACATTGCCTGAATCGTGAATCCATACTTTATCGGCGCTGTTCGTATAATAATGTGCAGTACTATCAGGAACAAAAGCTTTAAAAAAAAGATATTTTAAATTATCATTATTCATATCTCACCCAATTTTTAGATTTTTTTTAACGAAAAAAAATATAAGATGCTTGAAATGGACTTATCGCTGGTCAAAAGAGATTTTAAGCTTCATATAGATTTTCATAATAAATTTCTCAAACTATAAACTTTTATTTTTTCTTTTTCCAATTTTATTTTTATTTCCTCATTTACGTCGACCAAAGAAAACAAGGCGAAATATTCCGCTCTTATATTCCGTTCCCATTTGACGAAAGAGGCTTTTTCCTTAAATTTTTTAACGTCAATACTGTTAAAACCGTTGCCGTTAAGTTTACACTCTCCAAAAATAATTTTTTTCTCTTCTTCGTTATAAGCTACAATGTCAATTTCGATATTTTCTTTTTTTGTCCAGAATCCTCCTATTTTCGTAAACTGAAAAGGCAGAGGATTATTTCCGACATCGCTATTTTTTTCTATCAATATGCTTTTTATTAATTCTTCAAATTTAAATCCCATAAAAGTATTTAAATCGGCATATATTTTATCCAGAAGGATTTTTTCTTCTCCTATTTCTATAAGGCTTTGATTTTTATATATATACCTGAACCAAAAACTTACGGCATTATCTATAATACGGTACCTGCCTATTTTGGCTTCAACTTTATATTCCGTTACCGGTAATTTTCTTTCTATAATTTTATATAAAGAGGTAAGTTCCTCAAGATATTTTCCTATACTGTTTATATTAATTCCGCAATAGTCTGCGATACGAACCATTTGCGTGTTGCCGGAAGCAATGGACTGTAATATTGAAAAATAAACTCCGTAATTTTTCCCAAATTCTTCAATAAAAATCTCCCTGCCTTCATTTTGCAACGGCGCATTGCGTTCGCAGAATAATTTTTTAATAACTTCCGCCTTGGATTTTGGAAATAATTTATACCTATCGAGTAAAAAATAATATTTTGGCACGCCCCCGAATAAAGAATAATAAAACAAAAGATTTGAAGGGGTTTTAACGTTATAATCTTCAAGCATTTCTACAAGCGCCGACGGTTTTAAAGGTTCTATATATAATTTGGCAGTAGTTCTTCCCGCCAGCGGTTCGTTTTCTCCTGCAAAAATTCTTTGCATTGACGAAAAAACAGAACCTATAAAAATAAATGCTCCTTTTATATCGTTTTTTTTAGAATCCCAGTAATTTTGCAATACAGAAAAAACCGACGGTTCCACGCTTTCGAAATTTTGAAACTCATCGAAAATTATTATTAAACGATTTTCTTTCATATAACTAAAAAGAAAATTAAAAAAGTCTTCAAACGTTATAAATGCTGTATTTTTTAGAAAAGGAATTTTTAAAGACAAAATATCTCTATATTCCTGCAACAATACGACGGGCTTCTTTTTAGAAACAAAAAAATATACTATGTCGTCTTTTTTTTGCGCAAATTTTACTATAAGTTCCGTTTTGCCGATTCGTCTTCGTCCGGTAATAACGACCATATGGGAAAATTCCGCCGACAGGTCGTAAATTTCTTTAAGTTTATCTAATTCATATTTTCTATCGTAAAATTTCATAGTACAAAATTGTATCATACTATTTTGTACGATTCAATAAAAAATTACTACTAACTTACATTTCTATAATAAATTTTATATCGCTTCCTTCGTATTCTTTTCTTAACGTTCCATATCTTGTGTTTATACTGTCGGATTTTGCAAGCGAAAACAATTCCTCCAATTTTTCCTTGGATTTATTATAACCTTCGGTAACGACGCAAAGCTCTTTTTTTTGCTTTAAAAACTCCATAATAGCTTCTTCTATATCATTCTTGTCGCCTATGAAATCCATTATTTCTCTTTTGTCTTCTATTGCGATATTTTCTTTATCAACGATATTTTCTAATTCCGAATTCACATTTTTATTTTGCTTCTCGCCGTCTATTAAAAATAAACTGCTGTTTATAATACGGTTTACCGATTCTTCTATATCAATATCTTTAGATTTTTCAACGTCGTTTACATTTTTTAAATGCAATAAAATGTTTGGGTATTCCCCTTTCGCGAGTTCAAATTTACAGTTGCATCCTACCTGAGACGTTATATAAGAAAGCCATTCCCTAATTTTATAACAAGAAATAGCATATTTGCTGCCCTTTACTTTATTTATATATTTTAAAGTTATTTTTTGGTCGTAATTTGCGCAAAGACTCATGAAATAATTTACCATATCTTTGCCGTCCGGGGTATGCCCTATGGAGTATAAAATGCTTAATCTTTCCGTATGAGTCAAATATTTCGTAATTCTGGCTTTATCGTAAAGATATTTTAAAACCTGACATTTGTCTAATAAAATTTTAAAATCGTTTTTTTCGTTTTCGTTTAAGTTTACTGCGGTTTGATTAGAATTTTGGTTTCCGGAATTTATAATATTATTTACGGCGGCTTGAGGTATTCTTATTATTTCTTCGATTAAGAATTTAAACTGATTAAAAATTTTATTGCCGTCGTCGTCAACGAAATAAGTTTCTTTGCCCGTATATAAATTTATACCGAGTGGCAGTTTTATTAAACTTCCCATAGTATTAGAATTTAATTTGTTTTCTTTGGGAAATATTTCTACATTGATATGCGGCCTGAATTTATGTTCGTTTACCAAAAAATTAACGAATTTTCTACCGCTTTTTGCCTGCAGCGGCTTTTCGAAGAAAAACCAAACGTGATAACCCTTGTAACCACTGAATTCAATATAGGACTCGGCTCCTGTCTTTTCTTTTAAGGTATTTTTTATAAACAGGGCATAATTAAAAGCCTCATTTAGATAATCATGGTATATATCGGAATCAACCTGAATATTTTTAATATATTCAGCCGATATATCTATATCTAAAAGCGCAAAATTTATACAGTTATCGTTTCTTATTATATATTCCCCGATAGTCGATATGCCGTTGATATGAGATTCGACCGCTTCTTTATCAAGAGGTTTTTCGACCTTAGAATAAGATATTTTGCCTTCCTGAGTAACTGATCCAATTGCGTAATAATTATCGGAACCTATAAAAAGGGATAAAAATTTTGGAATAATTAATTTAAAAACATCCGGTTGTACGATTTCGTTCTTCAATCCAGAATCAATAATCTTTAATTCTTCTTCAATATTTGAATCTCTTAAATCTTCATTACCGGCATTTTCAATTTTATCGCCGGAAAAATATTCTTTCATCTTTCCAGCCAAGCCTTTTAATCCCATTTTACCGTAAATATATGACAACTTATCGTAAGCCGCATCATAATCGGGATTCTTTTCCGTAAATCTGTTTAACAGCCTTATAGCTTTTTCGTAATCGCCTTTTTCTAAAAAATAATCAGAAATTTTAAGAATTCTTTCTCCGTCGTCGACGCTCTTGGATATGAAATCAAAAGAATCTTTTTCAAGGTCGAGTTCGTTTGAAAGAATTGCAGCGTCTAACTTTATGTCCCTAGTATATTCATAAGGAGTATGACTTGACGAACTTGTGATATCTTCCCCGCTTATTCCCGCCGTTTCGCCCGATAATATTTTATCTTTTATGGATTTTATAATAAAAGACGATATGTCTTTTTGATAACTTTTTGCAAGCAAAGCGCTTTTTAAAAGCGACAATCCTATATTTAATTCGGGTTTTTCTTTTAAAAGCTTATCGACGGCGTCCAAAAGTTCCCTCGTATTTTCTTTATCGACCGTTTTAATATCGAAATAATTAAGCCAGCCTTCTATTATACTGTCTATATAAATATTTTTTATTCCGTCTGCGGAAATCCCGTTTATTTTTTCAGAAAAATTACATAAAGATTTTTCGGAAGGATATTTACCGCTTTTATTAAAATGATAACCCAGAAAATCAAATCCTTCTTTTTCGTTTAACCTTACCAATGAACTTTTTTCTTTCGATAAAGTAAGCATAATTTCGTTTTCTAAATAATTAACCGCAATATCCCGAAGTTTTTCGCAGTTTTCAAACGTATCGGCAAACATAACGAAATCATCTGCATAACGCAAATATTTAGAACCTGATTCTTTAAACATAAGTTTATCGAAATCGTTAAGATAAATATTCCCAAACAAAGGAGAAGTAGGCGCGCCCAAAGTTATCCCCTTAGGCGAAGATTCTGAAGAGCTGTTTATTATAAGCGAAAGTAGATTTATAAGAGGTTTTTCTTTTATAACGTTTTTTATTTTTTCTATTAAAAGCTGCGTATCTATAGTATCGAAAAAAGAATGTATGTCTGCATTAAAAGCAAAATTTATTTCAGGCTCTTTGCATAATTTTTCTGTTTTGATAACCGCCTGCAGAGCCGATTTTCTGGGGCGGTAACCGTAAGAACACCTAAGAAAAAGCTTTTCGAATACAGGTTCTAAAACATTCAATATTGCTGTTTGAACAACCCTGTCCCTAACGCACGGAACGCCGAGAGTCCTAACTTTTTCCGAAAATTGCGCTTTATGCCGAAATTTTGCAATAGGTCCCGGAGCATAAACAGATGTTTTTATTTCATCTATTAAAAGATGAATATTTTTATCTAATTCCAAAGCAAATTTATCGGCCGTAATATGATCTGCGCCCGGCGCTCCTCCACCCGACGAAACCTTATTAAAGGCGGAAATAAAATTAGAATATTCCGTAATGCTCTGTATTAATTCGCCCATACTATGCCTTAAAGTGCATTAAAGCGCATTAAATTTAAACTACAAAACAGTTTTTCTCCGGGTCTTTCATTAATCTGCCTATATTTATTTTATTTTTTACGCAAGTTTTATTCAAGGAATAAATCATAATACTGTCGCAAGTTTTGTCGATTTTGATTTTGTAAATTTCAGAAAGCATTTTATCAAACTGTTTTTGCTTAAGCGTTGCTTCAAATACACTGAATTGTACGTGCGTTCCGTAATCTTTAAGAAGTTTTAAAAGCTTAAGCCTCGTTTTATCGTCTTTTATATCGTATGAAATAATATAAAACATTACTTAATAAGCTATAAGTTATAATTTTATATATTATATTTTAATTATTATACTCGGTTTTATAAATTATAGAATTTCTTAAAATATTGACTCTTTCTTTAATATACAACCTTTTTGATTTAACTTTTGAATTTTTGTTCGAATTTACTTTTAAAAGTGTTTGCGAATTTATATTTTTTGAATAATCATTTGCGTTAACGGCGGTTTTATTATCGCCGGAACCAGTCTTCGACATAAGCTTATCGTAATGAAGAAAATATTTTTTCATTGCATCCGGTTTCAAAAATGTTCCGTCAGGCGTCGAATAAAATCGTCTTTCTTCAAAATAGATTTATTTAAAAGCTTAAGAGTAAAACCGTCTATATCGCTTCTAAATTCCTCTACTACGTCGAGGGCAAGCGAAGGCCTGCCGTAATTTATACCGTGCAAAAAACCTATATAAGGATCAAATCCCTGCCCGATCAATACGCTTAATATCTCATTAGTAACAAGCGTATATCCGAAACTTAATAAGGAATTTATAGGGTCTATCGACGGATTTTTTTGCCGGACGTTAAAAATGAGATTTTCATCTCTTATCATCATTTTAAAAGCTTTAAAAAAATAAGAAGCGGCTATTCCTTCTATACCCATAACGGAATTTATAGTCGTTTTATTTTTTACAAGTTCTTTGCATTTTTGAATTGCAATCAAAATGTCTTTAAATTTAGATACGCCGTAATTTCTTGCAAACGAATAAATTAAGTCTATTTCATTGCTTAATTTGATTTCTACTATTTTTTTTGCCAAATTTATTTGAAATTCTTTATCCAAATACCTTTCATACTGCGCAAGCCTTAAAAATATATTCTTTGAATCTATTGCCGCCAATCTTCCGTGACATTTTCCTTTCATAGTAAAAAACGATACGTCTATATTATTTTCAAGCAAAAAATTCATAGCCTGAGTCGTCAACTGAACGTTGCCGAATATAAAAATCCTTTCGACTTTAAAAATAGGAATTTCCAGAATAACCGCCGAATCTTTAGATATTATTATCCTTTTAGATGTTTTAGATATAACGGCTCCCTGTTCCGAAACGTAAATTGTCGACATAAAATTAAATTGAATAAAATCTTAAAATCTATTTTTAACGTTTTTTTATATAAATTACTATATCTTTTCGATTGTTACCGCAGTACCGTAAGCGACTACTTCGCTCATTGACTGACCCTGTCCCGAGTCGAACTCGTTACTGTCAAAACGCATCATAATAATAGCGTTAGCATTCAAACCTTGAGCTTCGTTAATCATGGCCTGAATCGCCTCGTCCCTTGTCTGAATTACAAGTTTAATATATCCGTCTTGATTTCCGCCAAACATAGCCTTTAAGTTTCCAAACATATTTCCGAAAACCGACCTAGATTTTATACATGCTCCCTGCACGAGACCTTTTATTTCGATAATTTTGTAACCGGGTATATTTTCAGTAGTTACAACTAACATTTTTGCCTCCTTAGTTTTTATTTAAAAATCATCGCCGAAACCTGAACTACCGCTACCAAAGCCGTCGTCGTCTCCGAAACTGCCGCTACTTCCAAAATCGCCATTATTGCTAAACATATCGTTATTCATAATATCGTCGTCAGAATTCATAAAACTATCGTTGCTATTGTTAAAATCATCTGAATTATCCATGCCATAAGGATTGCCGCCTACATCAACTCCGCTCGTATCTCCGTTAACCATCGGAAGCCCCGAAGCGGGGTTAATAGTCGTACCGATATCCATACTTCCGTTATCATCGTTAAACAATCCGCCCAACCAACTAAATAAGCCCATATCGATAACCTCCTATTAAGTTAAATTATTTTTACGTTCTTAATTGCCTATTTTTTCTTTTATTTATACCTCCGTCTAACAACTGTTGCCTGATGCATCATAACAGTAATACTTCAAATAATCCCTTATAAATCAGAGAAATATTTTTACCTTTTTAATGTAACTATAATTTTTTATCTATCTTAATATTTCTTTTATCAGTAAATACGCCGTATCTTTTGCCGTAATTTCCCGTCTTGGATATTTTATAAACCGCATATTCAAATGGATTTAAATGTTTTTTAATTTTTTTGTTGATATTTGTAATATTTTGTATAAAAAATTCGTCGCCTTTGTTTTGCTTTTTAAAAGACTCGGCAAGTCTTTCATATTGTCCGCTGTTTTTTGAATAAATCTTTTCATAAACGTTTAAAACTATTTTTATATTATCGTCAGACGAAAGGTCGTTTATGGATAAATAACAATCGGTGCAATCTCCGCAAAAATCGTTTTTACATTTAATTTTTAAATAGTGAAACATATAATATATTGATAATTCTATTGGACGAAGCGTAATTTTTTTACTTCCCAAAAGAACGGAATTATTTTTAATATCGAAAGCTACTATTTTGTCTCCGCAATAATCAATTTTTTTCTGAGCAATTCCGACTAAATCGTCATAAAACAGGTCGTCTTTTATATTTAAAAGTTTGCGTAATTTTAAAAAAACTATTTCCGAAGAATAAATTTTTGCATCTTTCGTTTCCAAAATTTTTAACGTATTTCCGGATGCATCTTTAACCTCTATTTTTTTGTTATTAGGCGGTATATAGTAAAAATCCTTATTCGACTCAAAATCGGGACTTACTAAGATATGACACAGTATATCGTCGTCTTTTGCATATAACTGTGCGGCGAGGGCAAGATAAGCCGTCATAGTTTTTCTGCCTCCGGCGGCGGAAAATATACACTTAGAATCAGGAATGAGGGTAATTTCTTTAATAAATTGAACTATTTCATTTCCGACTATTGCGCTGTCTTTATCGGAAATTATATCTTCTACGGGAGCATCAGAACCTAACACGGTTATAGAACTTTCGTCAAATTTAATGCTTTTTGGGTCTATATTATAGTCTTTGCAAAAAGAATAAAACTTGCCGTTGTTTTTGTCTAAAAGCATATTAATTATTTTTTGTTTTCCGGGACTTGTCGTTAAAACTTTTATTTCGTCTATCCAAAAAGGCGGTTTTCTTTCTATTAAGTAGTAATATAAAGTCTCGGTAATGATTTGCGGACTTAAACCTGCTATGCTTACCAATATTGTTTTCATATTTTATATTTAAAATTATATATTAATAATTATATATTGTCGATAATTTTAACATTCGCCGTTTAACTTTTACATAGTTACGTAATAAAAAAACGGGCAGATTATAATTATAAAAGTAAATATATAATATAATCAACCCGTTTTATTTTATCATGATGCAGTTTTATTTAGCGTCGAAGTAATGCAAATCACATTCCAAAAGAGATGCTGTTGACCGAATTGGTGAATGCATAATTTTTTACTATGCCTTTTTTATTGAATAGAATAACCAACATTTTTTTATGTCCCTTAACGTCTTTAGCAAACAAATTTACAACGGGAATATAGGCTGCCACAGTATCATGTTCATGCTGATATTCGTATGTCCACATAGAATCCCCTTTGCTATTAAAAGAAATCTTTTCGGGATCTCCGAACATCTGTTTTATTTGCGATTTAGTAGTTTTACCTTTTATAATCTTTCTTGAAATCGTATTATTTGATTCATTTGCAATCCTGCCGTTTCCAATACCGGCGGCACAGCCTGAAAGAGTTGCGGCAGATATCGTTAACGCTAAAATCAACAATAATAAAATTTTTGATTTTTTCATTTTTTATTCTTATCCTCCTAGAAATTATAATCAATTCCTATTGTAAAATTGTTAACTTTATCGCTATCGGATAATGCGCCTCCGAAATACTGCGCCGTTACTCCCCAACTTGGATTAAATAAATATTCCACCCCTGCGCCGTATAACAAACCGCCTTCGGAACTCATACTCGATACATACTGGGCATTATCGCATTCCGTATCCCCTTCTATATCGAAACATTGAGTACCGGTGTTTGACGTACCGACAAAAGCGTAATCTACATAACCCAATTTAATAAACGGCATTAAATTATGGTAATCGTATCCGCCCTTTAAAAATATTCCATAATACATGGAATGAAGGCTTGCGCTTACACCGGAATAAGAATAAGAACCGTTGTCCGCGTAACCCAATAATAAACCCCCACCTACAATTATCTTATTCATGTTAAAATTTTTACCGATTGCGATATTGTAAGTTCCGCCAGACTTTGAAGATATTCCGCTTATACTTGTTTCAGCCAATCCTCCGTTAAGGCTCACG
This sequence comes from Candidatus Acidulodesulfobacterium acidiphilum, assembly GCA_008534395.1. Lineage (NCBI taxonomy): Bacteria > Candidatus Acidulodesulfobacteriota > Candidatus Acidulidesulfobacterales > Candidatus Acidulidesulfobacteraceae > Candidatus Acidulidesulfobacterium > Candidatus Acidulidesulfobacterium acidiphilum. The sequence goes on along the minus strand of SHMQ01000010.1, from coordinate 33,374 downwards.
TAATAATCGTTATAATTTGAATAAGAACTTGCATAAACCCTGCCCGCAGACAAACCCAACAACAGCATAACTGCGATTAAAACTGCAAAAGCCGATAGTCTGGCATGCTTTAATTTTGTTTTGAATTTCGTTTTTTCCATTTTACCCTCCTAAAAATTAATTTAAATTAATTAAATTTAATAAACTATAATTTAATCGTCCGACCAGCCGAACGTTTAATTAAATTATAAATTATTAAAAATAAATTGTATTTCAAAACAATGTTGTTTTAATGTTAATTGGAGGGTATTGAAAGGCTTATTTGCAGGAAAATAATTTATTATTTATTTAGTAGAAAATTACCGCCTTTTTTATAATTATATCACACATAAGTCGCAATCTTTTTTATAAATCAGGGAAATATTCTTACTCCATAATTGCTACCTCTCCCAGTCTCTGCCATTACCATTACCCAACCTGTTCTGCAAGTCTTTAGAAAAGATGTTAGGGCTCTTGCGATACGGATAGATTCTGTTAACAAAAAAGAGAATTTTTTAAATATTCTTTGACCTTTATTTTGAAAAACGCGCTCATTTCTTCCGTTGAAATTTTTATTGAAGGGGAAAGCTTCTCTTCAATATAATTTTCTTTAAAAATTTTGTCTCCGGTTATAAGCGCGGATAAAAAAGCCTTCTCGCTGAATTGACCGCCGTAAAGATTTTTAGCTTGTTTAATAAGAAAGTCTAAACCGAATTTTTCCGATAAAATATAATTGTCGTAATAATCTCTTATTTCTTTTCTCTGCGTTACCGTAAAAGCTTTCATTCCTGCAACCGTATTAAGATTTGCAATGTTTAGATTATTTCTTAAATTAGTATGTTCATTATTTAAAAAATCACTTCCCGACGCTACAAATTCTACTTTAATCCCTATTATATGAAATTTTCTGTGAGTTTCACTGAAAGGAACTCCGATATCTTCTATTATATAATAACCTCTTTTAGACATATTATTAATTATATTATTAACTTCTTCGTTATTTAAAGCAGATAATGGACTGAATAAATCTATGTCTTCGGATAATCTATGCTTAATATGATAGCTTAAAGCACTTCCGCTTACAAAGACGTAATTTTTAATTAGGGGTTCTTTAGATAATGAATCCAGTACTCTCTCCGTGCCTTCAGTCCATATTAACGACTTCATATTTGACCATCTTTTTTAATATCTATAATGATTTCCAATAGTTCAATTAAAGCAATATATCCAATTTCCCTTTTTTTATAAAATTCAGGCTTTATCTTCTTATACGCAGTTTCAAGTTCATCGAAATTAAACATGGAAACTAATTTTAAAATACTGTTCAAATCGCTATTCTCCAAAACTTGATATAATATTTTAGACAGCGGAAAATAAGATTTATCGATATCGCAATACCAGAAAGTTCCTCTGCTTACGGGTAAATCTTTTAACCTGTACAATACTTCTTTGTTTTTATCTATTATCTTTTCCATAATATTATATCATATCATATCATACCCCACGTTAAGTTCTTTAATCTTTTTAAGTTATTCCGGATTTGTCAACACCGATTTAAAATTAATTAAAACACCGAACAAAAAGTGCATACATAAAAAGCCGAGTTTTTTGCCATATCTTTAGCGGCGAAAGTTTTTACAGAGCCTTTGTCGCAATCCAGTATAAATCAAAGAAATATTCTTACATGTTAATAATTTTATTTTCTACGGACACCGAAAAAAGGAGCTCACAATCCCTTATAAATCAGGGAAATATTCTTACACTTTGCAGGGCTTGCGCTTGTAGTGTTAGATTTAGCGTTAGCCTAGTCGCAATCCCAAATAAATCTGGAAATATTCTACGAGATAAACAGTTTTGCCGCTCAATTTAGCGGTAGAAATAAGGTCGTAATCCATTATAAATCGGGAAATATTCATACTAAAAGTAAGGGTTGCGCTCGTTGCGGGACTTAACCCAGTCGTAATCCATTATAAATCAGGGAAATATTCAAACAGCGGCGAAAGCCGCAAAGGAGATTAAAATGAAAAAAAATAAGTCGCAATCCATTATAAATCAGGGAAATATTCTTACGTAACATATAACCCAAAAAGCAACAGAACATACCTTGTTTTGTCGCAATCCCTTATAAATCAGGGAAATATTCTTACCATAATGCTACTCTTATCTATAGATTTTCTATGGATAAGAAGTCGCAATCCCTTATAAATCAGGGAAATATTCTTACAGGAAAATGAAAATGAAAAAAGCTGCCCATATGGGCAGTCGTCGCAATCCCTTATAAATCAGGGAAATATTCTTACAGGAAGCACCCTGCGAAGGGTGCCAGCAGTATTATGTGTCGCAATCCCTTATAAATCAGGGAAATATTCTTACGATGTATTTGAAAATTATAATAAGGCTTTAGAAGTAAAGTCGCAATCCCTTATAAATCAGGGAAATATTCTTACCAATTAAATCATCTTAAATTTCATTTTAAAATATTTCATTTTCGTCGCAATCCCTTATAAATCAGGGAAATATTCTTACGGATAAAAGTGGCCCCCAACTCCGAAAAAGTAAAAAAAAGTCGCAATCCCTTATAAATCAGGGAAATATTCTTACCCGAAAATATTCTGGATAGGTATTTCGATACCGAATATTTAGGTCGCAATCCCTTATAAATCAGGGAAATATTCTTACACGTAAAAAAAACGGGTATTCATTATATCCGTTTGCAAGATGACAGTCGCAATCCCTTATAAATCAGGGAAATATTCTTACGGATCCAAAGCGATCAGGTTTTTACAATGTTTAATGATTGTCGCAATCCCTTATAAATCAGGGAAATATTCTTACAGCACTATGGCAAATTATCTTAGTAAGGGCAAGCAGGTTTGTCGCAATCCCTTATAAATCAGGGAAATATTCTTACCAAAGGAGAAGAAAAAATGGAAATGACAGAAGAAAAATTAAGTCGCAATCCCTTATAAATCAGGGAAATATTCTTACAAAAATTAAAAATGTTTATCACTATGAAAAATCATATATTGTCGCAATCCCTTATAAATCAGGGAAATATTCTTACCTAATCATAAAAAAGCAGATCCTAATGTTAGTGTATTATATGTCGCAATCCCTTATAAATCAGGGAAATATTCTTACTCGATAACAATGCAAAAATATATGACTCATTGTGGAGTCGTCGCAATCCCTTATAAATCAGGGAAATATTCTTACAAAAATATCAAGGGAGGCTTTAAAATGACTTCTCAAGAGATTTGTCGCAATCCCTTATAAATCAGGGAAATATTCTTACAGGAGTAAAAATGGAAAAGGAAAAAAAGGAAACAAAGGTCGCAATCCCTTATAAATCAGGGAAATATTCTTACTAAAAAGATTGAAGAAAAATTAAGTTTAACTGTCAAAACCTCGTCGCAATCCCTTATAAATCAGGGAAATATTCTTACCCATTATGCAATTATTAAATAATGCGGATGTTAAGGCGATCCGTCGCAATCCCTTATAAATCAGGGAAATATTCTTACATTCTCACTGTGAAAGTGAAGGTGAAATGTTTTTGAAACTGTCGCAATCCCTTATAAATCAGGGAAATATTCTTACAGAATAGAGAATTTTAAGGAAGCATATAACGAGTTTTTAGGTCGCAATCCCTTATAAATCAGGGAAATATTCTTACAAGACAAAAAGAAAAAAGACTGCCCATACGGGCAGTTAAGCTGTCGCAATCCCTTATAAATCAGGGAAATATTCTTACGGTAAAGGGGCTTCCGGAGATAAGAGGGTGTGTTTTTAAGTCGCAATCCCTTATAAATCAGGGAAATATTCTTACCCAAATCTGGAATGGTAACCCCCAAATCTGGAATGGTAACCGTCGCAATCCCTTATAAATCAGGGAAATATTCTTACCAATGCGGACAAAAAAGAAAAATAAATAACTTCGCTATAAGTCGCAATCCCTTATAAATCAGGGAAATATTCTTACCCTATATATAACTTAAGTTAACCCTCGGACGCGAGGATAGGGTCGCAATCCCTTATAAATCAGGGAAATATTCTTACCCTATATATAACTTAAATTAATCCCGGACGCGGGACATAGGAGGTCGCAATCCCTTATAAATCAGGGAAATATTCTTACCCGTTCTGATGTCGTCGCACCGAATACCGGTGCAACGGCAATGTCGCAATCCCTTATAAATCAGGGAAATATTCTTACTTGTTAGTAGAACCGACTTTATCGGAGGAGTTAGCAAACAAGTCGCAATCCCTTATAAATCAGGGAAATATTCTTACATCCGCATTAAAAAGACAGTTAGCAGAGTTAGAATCATTTGTCGCAATCCCTTATAAATCAGGGAAATATTCTTACGTAATATATATGACGAACGTAATTTTTAACTTTACAGGAGGGTCGCAATCCCTTATAAATCAGGGAAATATTCTTACCATCCTTCACCAGAAGGATGGTAAAAAAACTCCAGAGAACTGTCGCAATCCCTTATAAATCAGGGAAATATTCTTACAGGAGCAAAGATGTTAAGAAAAATTTATTACTATGTCCAAGTCGCAATCCCTTATAAATCAGGGAAATATTCTTACACTTCGGTAAAACTTTTTTCTGTAGAAAAAATTTGTTCGTGTGTCGCAATCCCTTATAAATCAGGGAAATATTCTTACTGTCCCTGATAGGGACAATAAAGGAAATAAGGTTAAAAACATGTCGCAATCCCTTATAAATCAGGGAAATATTCTTACTACAAATTTGGAAAAAACCAAATTTGTAAATCTGACACCTGTCGCAATCCCTTATAAATCAGGGAAATATTCTTACATTTTTAAAGGACGGATTTTGTGTTTTGATCTGTTATATATGTCGCAATCCCTTATAAATCAGGGAAATATTCTTACTAATTAATTTAAAATTCAAGGAGGGTTTGAAATGAAAGACTTGGTCGCAATCCCTTATAAATCAGGGAAATATTCTTACTTGATAAAGGTTGATTTGTAGTTATCATTTCTTTTTCCCGTCGCAATCCCTTATAAATCAGGGAAATATTCTTACCTGGCCGAAATAAATTTAACGGGGGGTATATAGATTTTAACCTGTCGCAATCCCTTATAAATCAGGGAAATATTCTTACAAAATAGAATAAAAAGAGGAAAAATATGATAGTAGTTAGTCGCAATCCCTTATAAATCAGGGAAATATTCTTACAATCATATAAACATCTTTTCTACTATGAAAGAAAAGATGCGTCGCAATCCCTTATAAATCAGGGAAATATTCTTACGGGGAGGTGAAAAAAAATGAATAAAGAAGATAGATTTATGGTATGAAAGAAAAGATGCGTCGCAATCCCTTATAAATCAGGGAAATATTCTTACTTAATAAAGGAGGTAAAATGATAATGTTGATATTTGCCTGCGTCGCAATCCCTTATAAATCAGGGAAATATTCTTACAAAAAGGTTAGCAGGCTTTTTTTAATAAATATAAATAGGAGAAAGTCGCAATCCCTTATAAATCAGGGAAATATTCTTACTATCCGTATAGCAGCCTTAAAAAAACAGCTTGCCGAACTTGGTCGCAATCCCTTATAAATCAGGGAAATATTCTTACGGGGGTACAAAATGGAAAATGAAAAAAAAGGCATTCACTAGTCGCAATCCCTTATAAATCAGGGAAATATTCTTACCATACGTTAAGAATGTGCCTTCAAAATTCAAATCAAATCCGTCGCAATCCCTTATAAATCAGGGAAATATTCTTACATGGGCAGTTAAGCTGTCCGTATGGACAGAAATGTGAAATGTCGCAATCCCTTATAAATCAGGGAAATATTCTTACTCTTTAATATCTGCAGCACTATCTGTTGATAAAAGAATAGCAAAGTCGCAATCCCTTATAAATCAGGGAAATATTCTTACATTAATATAGACTATCTGGCATCAGAAGTATTACATATAAGGTCGCAATCCCTTATAAATCAGGGAAATATTCTTACCCGCAATATTAAATTAACATTTAAAAAGGAGTCAAAAATGGAGTCGCAATCCCTTATAAATCAGGGAAATATTCTTACCCTGATAATCTTTCTGTGAATCCATTTTTAACATATAATATGGTCGCAATCCCTTATAAATCAGGGAAATATTCTTACGTATTCATTATATCCGCATCAATTCGGATCAAGTTTTTTGTCGCAATCCCTTATAAATCAGGGAAATATTCTTACATAAGGAGGTGATCTTATGTCGTGGAAATATTATACTATTTTGTCGCAATCCCTTATAAATCAGGGAAATATTCTTACAACCATATGGTTAATTAACACGACAATAAGGAGGTGATCTTAGTCGCAATCCCTTATAAATCAGGGAAATATTCTTACTTGTGAATATTTCAATGACGAACTATGTTCGTTCGTCAGTCGCAATCCCTTATAAATCAGGGAAATATTCTTACGGTACGTTTAATAAAAGATATCTCCATTTCTACCTATGGTGTCGCAATCCCTTATAAATCAGGGAAATATTCTTACATAGCATGAATCTGATAGATGAAAACATATATCAGATTCAAAGTCGCAATCCCTTATAAATCAGGGAAATATTCTTACCTTACAATATAGGTATTGAGTGGAGTGGTAAGCAAGGGTTAAAGTCGCAATCCCTTATAAATCAGGGAAATATTCTTACGCAGGTTAACTGTCCATATAATGGGCAACCCTGCGAAGGTTGGTCGCAATCCCTTATAAATCAGGGAAATATTCTTACTTAATCAATTACTGAAAATTTATAAGGCTTGCCTTATAAATTTGTCGCAATCCCTTATAAATCAGGGAAATATTCTTACCAAATGTGGTTAATGTATTCCGAACAATGTGATTATTGTATATTGTCGCAATCCCTTATAAATCAGGGAAATATTCTTACTTAGATTATATTATGCAATCCATTTTAAGGGTTGATAATATAACGTCGCAATCCCTTATAAATCAGGGAAATATTCTTACGCTCTTACCAGATGATGAACTCATATTCTTATACGAATGGTCGCAATCCCTTATAAATCAGGGAAATATTCTTACATTAATCCCGGACGCGGGACATAGGAGTTTTTTTCTATGTTTGTCGCAATCCCTTATAAATCAGGGAAATATTCTTACCCCAGATGAAGAAACACTTCCCCTAGGGGAAGTGTTTGAGTCGCAATCCCTTATAAATCAGGGAAATATTCTTACGAAACTTAACATTAGTTTAACCGAAGACGACCTGAAGACGTCGCAATCCCTTATAAATCAGGGAAATATTCTTACAGTTATCGAGAATTTAGACGAAACTTTAATGACAGAGCCATCGTCGCAATCCCTTATAAATCAGGGAAATATTCTTACATTACCCTTTGTAAGTTGTTGAAATAATTAATCTATTTGAATCGTTTTTCGTAATGTCCGAGTTATCCACAGGTTATCAACAGTTTTCATATGTCAAATAACGATATTTTTTAACTTTAAAGTTAGTATATATAATCGTTTCCGTAATGTCAAGGGTTTTTGTTACAAAAACAGATAACGGAAAGCGTTGATAATGCTGTATCTTTTGTAATGTGTTGAAATTATTAATATTTTTAGCCGTTCTAATTATAGTTAAAACTATTGTCAAATAATTTTAAGTTCTTTTTTTATTTCTTCTTTAATGTTAATTAAGTTGTCAGGTTTTATAATACTGCAGTTTAACAATCTTGCTCGTTTTGATAGAGATTCTTTTATTTCGCCTGGATGGTCTTTTTTGTCTATTATGTTATCAGAGGCGGTGCTTGCAAGAAAACTTCTGGTGGTTAAACGTCCAAGGTCTGCTTGCAGGGCGGAAATTTTATAGAGAATATCGGTTTCGGAGTCGTGTGCTTGATTGAGCGATTTACATTCTACCATATAAAGATTATTGTTATATGTGAAAAGGACGTCGAACTCGTTTTCCGCTTCCATGCCCGTAGATAGATTTCTTACTCTTACGTTTATTCCTAAATCGTTAAATATCCCCTGCTCCTTTAATTCGTTTAATTCGTTAAAACAAAAACGTTCGAGCCAGCCGCCGGTTAAAAACTCGAAATGGTGTTTTTTGATTTCACCTTTTATTTGAACTTCTATGCTTTTATTATCGTCTATTGTATGATGAACGGAAATCGGCTCGGTTAATTCGACGGAAATATTAACTCTCGGATTCTTATAATCTTTCAATATATGGGTTACGGAAAAATGTTTAAGATAATGGAAATTGAATAATTCTTTGATAAGTTTTAAGACGGATTCGACGTTGTCGGCTTTAAAAATGCATTTAATATCTATGATATGCTGTTTATTTTTATTAAATGGAATCTGCAAAATTTTTAATTCATGAAATAAAGAAGATAAAAAATTATTTAAACTATCATAATTTTGCATTATGAATTTAGATATTTCTTTAGTATCTATTGCAAGTTTAAACGGTGGATAAGATTCGTTAAATCCGTCATTAAAAATACTATCGTCTTTTGAGACTATACCTATACCGTTTGAAGCAAAATATTGGGATATGTTTAATCTTCTGTCTATACTTACGGACGGTTCGCATTTATCCGTGCCGTAACAGTTTTCGGTTAAATCGACTATTTTGTTGGTACCTATAGGAATATAGTCAATTTTATATTTTTTGGCGGGAAGATTTTTGGTTAATTTAACGGCGTTATATAAACCCAAGGCCATAATTTTGGTACCGCCGGTAATGTTTGCGATAACTTCGTCAAACTTTTCGCCAGATCTGTTTTTTAAATCTTTAAACCATTCTTCTATTTTCCCCTCTACGTCGGCTGGGGATTCGGGATTAACGCTTATTATCCATAAATTGCCTTTTTCTTCGGAATATATAGAATTCGGCGATTTGGATATTTTCTTTAAACCGCTAAGAATGAATTCTATCTTAGGTTTCATTCTCTCGGTAGCAACCATAAGTAATGCATCTGGCTTATAATAATCTATGCATAATACATTTGGAATCGTTTGGTCGCTGATTAAGGAGATTAGAAGGTTCATAATATTTTAAATTATATTACATTTTACCCAGCCTAAAGGGTATTTGTTTGATTTAAGAATCCATAGCGTAGTTTGCCTATCGGATAAGCTATAACTAGATTTATTTTTAATTTTAATTTTTCTATAACCCTCCATGGTTACTTCGAATGCCCCTGAATGGTTGCCTATCTTCATTAAAAATGCGTTTTTATTAATTTTAATTTCGTCTTTATTTTTTTCAAATAAGCTAATAATATCATTATTAAAAACATTAGGAAATGTCTGAGATTCAAAATTATAACAACTTTCGCCGTAATGATAGTTCATAGCTTCTCTGATTGTATTGATATTTATATTATCTGGATTTGAGCCGTCGTTAATTACAGTAATAGTACCTATAAATTTCCTCTCTCTTAAAGCTAACTCCATTAACACCGGAACGCCTTTTCCTTCAGATAAATCTTTTCCTGATTTCACGTTGACGACCCTGTCGACGAAAGAATCCCTTTTTTCGTCAGATTCAGGCATAAAATCGGATATTTTAATTAATCTGAACGGATCGTCGGAACTATTTTTTTCTTTAATATTTAATATGCTTTTTTCAACTTCTTTAGAATTTGATTTATCGACAAAATTATCGACTTTCTTTCCGTTTCTAATTTTATAATTTAAAACGGCGGTTCTAATCGAACCTTTTATGGAACTTCCCGGTATATATATATTTTTTTTGAAACTATCCTGAATAAACGACCTTATTTCTAAACGATTGATTTCGTTTTTTTTAACGCCCATCTCAATATTTTTTTTGTATATTTCAAAAACATTTTTTGAAACCTGCATCTTCCAATCAATCATTTCATCGTTAAAATTATTATAAATATATTCGTTGATTTTAAGAAAATCATTTAAATTGCTAATTTTTAAAAGCTCGTCGTATTTACCGGAATTAATTATATAATCAATAAACTTATCTCTGTTAATAAAATAAAAAAAATATTTTTTATCTCCGCTATCTTTTATGACGTAATCTACCGGCACGTAATCTTCTCCGGTACCTATATGTATAGGCGTTATTGTAGTCAATTCTACTTTGTATATTTCTATAGTTTTTTTCATACTTGCTTTAAAATTTATTTAAATTTTAAGTTAAATTTTTATGAAAAACGGCATTAAAAAAGTTCCCTGAATATGATTTTTGCCATGCCTCGATATATTGCTCAATGCTTTTCCATATATATCTTTTACATTTTCGGTATTTTTTATTAAAAAAGTAGAGCCAGGCCTGTAAGCTACAAAAGGATTTTTAAAATAATCCCCGTTCGACAAAAAACCTCCATGCTTAGGAAATTTGGTAATTATTTTGCCGTAATTTACATAACAATCCGATTCCGTTTCATTATAATCGTACGGTACTCCATGCGAAAGAGTCATAAAAGCGTTAGCGCCGTCGAAATATTTCAATTCTTCCGGTTCTTCAATTATAGATGAATCTCCATCCTCTAATTTGTATCGACCTTTGCCTGTCGATGCATCTTTTCCGAAACCAAGTTCGCCTATTAAATTTATGATGTTCTTAAGCTCTTCAATATTTATTATCGTTTCGTTATATTTTACGTAATAAGTTATAGAAGTATTTACTGTATTAAAATACGTCTCTTCGGAATTGTACAACTGTCCGTCGAAAGTCGTTCCCGTTATTCTATTTATTGAATTTTTTAAAACATTTTCGGTTATCGTAACAGATTTATCAGTATTTTTTTCAACGGAGTTAATTTTACATTTTAACCAATTATCAAAAATATTTTTATCTCTCAAATCCAAGCGATTTTTCATTAAAAAATCGGATTTAATAAATTCCGTTTTTTTATATTCTTTAGCATTCTTTAATTCGTCGCCTTCAAATTTATATGGTTCTATTATCGGTTTCGGAAGCAAATCGTTGATAAAACCGTCGGAAAAAGCTATAAAGCGATTTTCGTTAACATTTTCAAGTATTTCTTCAAGCTTTTTAAATCCGTTTAAATATCCGTAAATCCAACAGAATTGTCCGAACAACGTATCGCTCTGAAATTTGGTGCCGAATGAAGACAACGGTTTTACTTTAATTTTAAGAGATTTCATAATTTATGTTAATCTATATTGATTTTTTTTAAATCTATTTCTTCGTTGTTATCTTTTTTTAAATTAATAAATTCTATCTTGCCGTAACCTCTTGAACCGCTCCCCCCTAAAGAGTCCAATTCAAGCATTCTCATGCCTTTAAGTAAAGTTTTAAAATTTTCTTCGTCTATTTTCCCGCTATCATCGTTATTTTCCATGTCAAATACTTTATAAGATAAAGAAAAATCAAATAAAGCGCCGCTTACTATTCTTTCCATTCTCCTTGGTCCGGCGCCGCTTGCGGTTCCTTTAACCCTGTCTATTGAGACTTCGGTTTTTATTTCAAATAATTTATCCATATTTTCATTTATTTTCCAATCTTCTATATATTTGGAATTTAAATAGCTATCGTTAAAAGTTACCCTCGTCGGACCTCCTTTGTATGATTCTTTATTTTTGCCGTTCCCAAAAATTCTTGCTATGCTATCGTTAGAATTATCCGTAGAATAAGGGCCTCCGTCTGAACCTATCTTCCCCTCTTTCCATTCTATTAACGACCTGATTTTACCTTTTAACGAAGAACCCGGAATATAAGGCATTCCGTCTATAGGATTTTTTATAACCGGCTGATCAGTTCCGCCGATTTTAATTTCATCGCTTCCGCTTCCTATATGCAAACCTGATTTCAATATTATATTGCCTTCAAGTTTTATTATTTTAATAAGTTTCATTTTTTACTCCTCATTTCAAATATTTATATATTAAATATCATAATTACTGCGCATGATTATTTTCTTTGTCATAATAAGTCGCATATCCTACTACTGTTTCAAAAAAACTGCATATAATTTTAAAATCTTCTAACGTATTGACCTTATCTACGCATTTTAATAGAAAATTTTCAAAATAATCGCCGATATTTTTTCTGCCTTTTGAATATTTGACTCTGGCTTTAATCATTTTTATATAAGGAAGCTGTCTGCGAAAGTTTTCTTCGGAATTGTTTATTTTTTCATTTAAAACTATAAACTGATTATAAAATATTCTAATCTGATTTATTTTATTTTTGCGTTCGTCTATTATGCCTTTTGCATGTTTTTCAGCCTGCGTATCAAAGAGGTCGAGCCTGATTTTGCTTTTATCGTTACCTTCGTAAAGTTCAATATTTATATTAATGGGAGGAGCGGGGGCATTAGCATGAAAGTTGTTATTACTACCTCTGTTACCCCCTTCTTTATTATAATGACTGCCGCTATTTCCTTGAGAATATACCATAATCAAACCCTCCTTTCATAAATTGCATAACTAATTGGTATTATTAATTTGTCTCCAAATTTTTCAATATTTTCGGGTATTTCATTTAATTTTTCCGTCAAAAGTTTATTGTCGCCGTAATTTCTATGTGTAATATATCTGAATAACGCCCTCCATTTAGCATTTTCATATAGGCAGTTTAAATTAATGCCGCCGTTTTTCTTGCAATTTTCTATTTTTTCGTTCATTTCTATAAACTTCATAATTCTATAAATATATCCGATTGATACTGCGTTGTGTTTATTTTCTGCTTTATTTCCATTTCCATTTTCATCTTCGAGTAGTTCGCCAAAATACTGTTTTTTTGCAAATACTTTATAAAACTCGTCCCACTTAAGCGTTTTTCCGAAAACAGTTACCGCATTTTTACCATTAAGATTTTTACATTTTTCTAATTCGTCTTCAGCTTTATCAGAAAGTTGATAAACGGGAACACTTGAAGAAGCAAGAGCTATGCCTATAGAAATATGAACTTCTTCATTGAGTCCTGCAAGTTCTTTAATTTTCTTAGAAACCAATTCGGCTAAACATATAATTTGATTCCACGGTCCGACCAAAAACAGGTCGTCGCCTCCGGCAAATATAGTATATATAGAGCTATATTCTTTAGTTAAAAAATTATAAGGCAGCCAGACCCCGAAAAAATAATCGAACATTCTCGACATCATGGAAAATCTTGATATAGTATATATATCTTCTATATCTTTGGCATTATCCAAATTATTGATATTATTTTCCGCATTTATTTTTTTAAATCCATTTATGAAAATTTCTCCGGCGTTGTCTATGTCTCCTTTTAATACTGCAAGGTGAGAAACTCCTACAGATTTTTCGCGTCCGTTTTCATAAATTATTTTTCTGCCGTCCCTTGCTATATAATTAAATAGTTTTAAAGAACCGGGCATTACGTCGTTTTTTATATCGGTTTTAGATAGATCTTCATATCTTAAATTTTTGTCGTCGGTTTCTTTGAATACCGGCACATATGCTTTATAAGGTTTTTTGGCATAACCGGAAAAATCGAAAGATTTACCGTTTTCGTCGTATATGCCTCTTACGTCGTAAACTACATCGTCTTTATCAATTTTTTTGTTTAACGTAGAGCCGTTAAGTTTTGCAAAATCGATAAAATCATATTTATTTTTGCCTTCGTCAATTAAGTTTTCTATGCTTTTGACGAATAATCCGTTTTTCAATATTATAAAATCGTTCTTGACAAGTTCTTCACCGTTTTCTACCGCTATTTTATCGAAAATACATAAACTTATTTTTTCTTTGTCTATATTTTTTGAAGTAGTTATAGGTCTTATTCCGCAAATTTCACATACTCCTTCTGCTTTAGAAACTTCGTCAAGATAATTATTAAAAACAAATTTTTCTTTTTTTATAGCAGGTTTCAATTTTTTCAATTCGAGCGATTCTGCAAGTTCTTTCATTTTTTTAGAAAAATTAGAAACTCCCATTTTAAAATCGTTACCGCAAAAAGGAATAGACGTAATATTAAAAATAGTTTGCGAATAAGTAGCTCCGTACAAAAAATTATCGTTTATGTTAGCTTCAGCTTCGGCAATAATATTTTTAATATTCTGATTATTAGGCAGCAACAGCACGAATTTTCCGCCTGCATTAATTAATATGCATGCATTGTTAACGCCGCTTTTATTGCATATATAAGAAGCCGAAAGTTCCGTAAATGCGGATACGAACAAAGACTTTGCCCTTAATATTTTTGCCGCAAATTTGTTTGATTTGCCGTATCTGTCGAAAATAAATTTTTGAATTCCGGTAAAATCCCCTTGTACCATTAAATATTTATAATCTTCCCTATTTTTAATATTTATTACGTCAAAATTATTACAGCCTTCTTGGAATTTATACAATGCAGTCGCTATGGCCGAAGTTACTTTAGAGTGATCTATAAGCGAGATATCGGCAATAGTATGGTAACTGGAAGAGGGGATAAAAGAAGTATATCTTTCCAAAACATACAGCAGACTTTGATAAAAATTATTAAAATTTTCCGTAGCTTGACTAAAATCTAATAAATTAAAATCGGCTTTAAACTTATCCCATAATTTTAAATATTTTTCGGAGGGTTTGGAGTTTGAGGTATTATTCGAATCTAATTCTTTTAAAGATTTTGGAAATATATTTTCGGGAACTAATTCGTCTATTTCGTAAAAATATTCGTCAAGTTTTGCTTCTTTGACGTTTTTGCCAAGGTAAAGCTTTGAAAAAGGCGACAAAAGCCTTGCTTTATCGTACCTTTCCTGCTGTTTCTGTTCTTGCTCGTTTAAACTGACGTAAGCATTGTATTCGTCATACCCGGTTCTGTCGAAACCGCTTGCTAAACAATCCGCTTCTGTAATTATCTGCTGATGCGGCGATGAAGGTTTATGGTGATACGACGCAAGATTTATAATATTATCGTCTGAATTTTCATTTGCGTCTAAGAAGATTGAAAATTTATTTTCAAAATCATCGAAAAATTGGGCTGTAAATGCTGAATGTATGTGCGAATTTGATTGGTTGTAAGTTGGACAGTATGAATAATTATTTGGATTTTTTAAATTAAGACCGGCTCTTTGGTAAAATTTTCCGATATCGTGAAGTAATGCGGCAATCGATATTTTATTAACAAAATCCATAAATTTATTTTATATTAAATTGTTAATATATAAATTATACTTCTTATAATTTATATTGAAATTATAATAATTTTAACCTTGTATGTCAATAGTAAATAATTATTGTAAATAATTATTATTTTAAGATGAAAGTATTATAATACAAATATTTTAAATAAATTAAAAAACAACGTTGTCGCGATTAAAAAAGATTAAAAAAGAAGAATAAGCCTGTCCAAAACTGCAAAATATAAATAAGATAAAAAACGGTAAAAATTTTAACTATATATATTTCCGTCCGAACCGGCGTAATCCGTTCCTGTAATCGGGTCGTCTTCTCTGCTTTCGTATTCTCCATATTTATGGTCTGACTCAAAGTCTGCTTCGTTCCATTCTGATTCTTTCCATTCTTTATTCCAGCTCGTATTGCCCATAATAATCGGTGGAATTATTAATGCCGGCCATGCGCAAATAAAAGCAAGAAAGCCGAAAATCCCGTCATTTCTTACTGTAAAGTCTATTAAAAGACAAAAAAGACCTGCAATAGCAAATACTAAAAATGCTAATAATGCAGCAAGCTTTCTATTTTCTTTATTATTTTCGACAGGATGTATTTTTTGAAATCCTTTTTCGTTCAATTCAGGCACCTTACCGTTATTGTCTATAACGCCTAATTTTTCTTTATCCATAATATTATATCCCCTATATATACCTATAGTTTATATCGGATTTATTTTATATTTGTAAGTCGCAATCCCTTATAAATCAGGGAAATATTCTTACAAACTATTTGCTCCATATTCTCGTGTTTAAATTTAATTCGTCCACTATACCGCTTGCAAACTTCAACTGCCTTAAGTAACCGTAATATATTTCTTTGTTGTAAACAGTATCGAATATAGGAACTTTGAACGGTTTGTAGCCGCTTATGGCAAGATATAGCGTAGAATCTATCAAGGACATATTAATTTTTGAACCGGTTTTTTGTTTAAAATTCAATAATCTGTCCATTAAACTTGTCGAAATTGCATACATCGACACGACTGGATCGCTTCCGTAAACGTCGAATATATCGTTAAAATTAGGATTTTCCAAAGGAATTTTTTTAGTGCCTTTTCTCGGAGAAAAAAATCTGAATCCGTGCGGAAACAGATATACTTCTCCAGAAAATCTTTTATTAAAATCCGCAATAAAAAATAAACCGTCGAAAATAGTATATCTATGCGTAGTTTTATTCCCGTCTGAATCTTCAGTTTCTTCTTCGTAATAAGTATATAAGTATGAAAATTTTACTTCCGTTTTGTCTAATTTACCCAAAACCAAGTCTCTTCCCGTATATCCGTCGTAGCTTGTAAGGAATAACCTGCTCGCTTTATATTCGTTTGGGGAGATATACGCGTTTCTGTTATACGTTAAGTTTTTATCGATAAATTTTGTTATATTGCCTATGGCATGCGCGGAAAATTCGGCATCGTAGCTTTTAAATAAACCACTGCGAAGAAAACCTATTCCTATTAAAGAAATTATGCCGATAAAAAACAGGGAAAATATGCTTTGGATTAAAACTATTAAAATAATATCTAATACTATTATACATACAGTTATAATCCAGAAAATATTAACTTTCTCCTGCCTCTTTTTTTCAAGAGGCTCAAGTTCGGGATAAATAGTTTCTTCTATAAATTTGTCGAAATTAGCGTCAGTCATAATATTAATAAATATAAAATAATTTTTTAAACGATTTATGATGAATTGCTAAAAAACTGCTAAATATTTAATCCCTAAATAAAGCTTTTATGTCAACGTTCTGTCTTTCGCCCTCTGGTATAGAAAATGAATCGGAGGGTTTAAAATCAAATGCGTTGGCTATTATATTAGACGGAAACTGGTTGACGGCATTATTATACTGCATAACGGCTGCATTATATGCTCTACGTGCGGCGGAAATCTGTTCTTCCACTTCGTTTAACGCCGCTTGAAGCTGCAATACGTTTTGGCTGGCTTTTAAATCGGGATAATTTTCGGCAACGGCAAATATTCCTTTTATTAATGCCTTAGACTGCGTATCTATGCTGTCAAGTTCCTGAGGACTCATAGAACCTGGTTTAAAAGAAGTCCTTAGTTCGGTAAGTTGGTTTAAAAGGTTCTTTTCGTAATTCATGTACTCTTTTGCGGCTGAAACAAGATTGGGTATTAAATCAAAACGCTTTTTAAGAAGCGCGTCTATACTTGAATATGCATATTTAACGCCGTTTCTTCTCGATATAAGAGTATTATACAAAGAAACTACTATTATAAAAATTAGAACCGCCGCTATAATAAAAAACCAAAATATGAAGTTCATATAAGCTCCCGATTTTTTAAAATTATTGAATACTTATTAATTATTAATTTTTAATTATTAATTATTACATCAACAATATTAATTTTAAAATATTTATAATCTTTTATCAAAAAAACAATGTTATTTTTAAAAATAAATTTATTTACCTTGCGAAATGTTTTTACGATATTTCGTCGATTAATTTTTCGGCGAGGCTTTCTTTGCTTTCCCTTTTGAAATTTTTTATTTCGCCCGACTTGTTTATTAAAAAGCCTTCGTTCTCGTCGCTTCCGATAATATCTTTTGATACGTCGTTGACGAAAATGTAGTCTAAGGATTTTTCTGAAAGTTTTTTTCGTCCGTTTTCTATTGCGGAATCGGTTTCGGCGGCAAAACCGAAAACCGTCTGTCCGTCTTTTTTGATTTTTGAAACGGCTTTTAATAAATCTTCGTTTTGGATAAGTTCTATTTTAAGGGTTGGAGGGGTTGAATTACCGGTATCGTAATTTTTTTCGTCCGATGTTTCTATATTATCGCTTATGCGTTTCATATCGCTTTTTTTAATCTTTACGGGGCTTTTTTCTTTAAAGCTATAATCCGAAACCGCCGCCGCCATAAAAAGAATATCCGTATTTTTAAATTCGGCGAGCAATGCCTCTTTAAGCCCTGCAAAGTCTGAGCGGTTTATAACCTTTATGCGGTGATTTATGTATTTAGCGTTACCGTTGACGCTAACGTTAGCAATACCTTCGTTTCCTATATTAAGGGCGATAAGCGTTACTTCCGCTCCCGCTTTAAGCGCGGCATTCGCTAAGCTTATGCCCATTTTTCCGCTTGAACCGTTGGACATAAACCTTACGGGATCCAAATATTCCCTCGTGGCGCCGGCAGTAACCAGCACTTTTTTGCCTTTCAGCTTTTTTTCTTTAAGAACGGATTCGACGTCGAAAATAATATCGTCTATTTCTGGAAACCTGCCTTCGCCGAAATCGCCACAGGCGGCGGAGCCGGTCGCGGGGGAAATTAAATAAAAATTTAATGCGCAGAGTTTTTTAAGGTTTTCTTTTAATATTTTATTGGCGTACATATTAGGATTCATAGCCGGAACGATAAGTTTGGGCTTTTCAGGCGCCGCCGCAACCGTTAAAGTAATGAGCGTATCGGCTATGCCGGCGGCTATTTTGTTTATCGTATTATAAGTCGCTGGAGCTATAAGTATAATATCGGCAAATTTTGACAAATCGATATGCGAAAGAGGGCTTTTAAAAGCATCGTCTTCAAAAACATCTTCGCCGAAAGATTCAAAAATATAAGGCGAGATAAATTTTGCAGCTGCGTCGCTGACGACAATTTTTACTTTTGCGCCGGCTTTTTTAAGTCTCCTGTATAGGTCAATGCTTTTATAACAGGCTATGGAACCGGTAACGCAGAGCAAAATATTTTTGTTATTTAGACTCATCGTTTAAATGGAATAAATTTTTAGGAAAAAGTATCAGATTAATTCACCTTTGCATATGCGGAAAATAAAATCTGACGCCTTTTCCTCCTATAATAAATAAGGATTAAACTTTCTTTCGTATCCTATAGTAGTGGGTTCGCCGTGACCCGGATAAACCTTTAAGGTATCGTCTAAGACCATAAGTTTATTTTTAATCGAACCTATTAACTGTTCCGAAGAGCCGCCCAAAATATCGGTTCTTCCCACGGTATTTCTAAAAAGCGTATCGCCGCTGAAAAGATGCGTATCGTTTATCAAAAACGAGACGCCGCCGGGGGAATGTCCCGGGGTAAAAATAGGAAGGATTTTAATGCCTTCGGTTTCTATAATTTCGCCGTCTTTTAAATACCTGTCTATTACGACGTCTCCCGTATATTCAAAACCAAGATATTCCGCCTGCTCTTCCAAGTTTTGAAGTATATACTCTTCTTCTTTCGCCGCTATTATATCGATTCCGTATTTTTCTTTAAAATAATTATCCATTAAAACATGGTCTATATGGCAGTGGGTATTAAGTATAAATTTTAAATCGATATTTTCGTCTTTGATTATTTTTTCTATTTTCTTTTCCTGTCCGCCCGGGTCTATTATAAATCCTTCTTTTTTTTTGTTTGCGGTTTTTGCCGCATTATCGTCGAATACTATATAAGTATTTACTTCAAAAGGTCCGGCAGGTATCGTATAAAATTTCATTAAATTTAATCCTTTTAAATTTTAATTTTTCGTTTACATTTTGTAATGGCACAGGAATCGAATTCTGGCACCATAGCTATATAAGGTACTCCTGAAAAGCGCTTATCAGGACGTCGAGATTTTGTTCGGTGTCGGCTTCTCCGTATATGCGCATCAGGTCTTCCGTTCCGGAGAGCCTTGCTAAGAGCCATGAATCGTCGTCGAAGAATACTTTATATCCGTCGGTAACGTTTTTTCCGGTAACTTTCCTGCCTTTAAAAACGTTCGGAAATTTTTCCATTTTTTCGTCTATTTCGGCTTTGAACTTTTCTTTATTAACCGGTACGTTAATTCTTTTAGTAAATATCGGCCCAAATTTTTCAAGAAGTTCTTTTACCAATACTTTAAGGGGTTTTTTGTAGTAAGCAAGCATTTCCAAAACCAAAAGGCAGGTATAAATTCCGTCTTTATCCGGCGTATGCCCGATTACCGTAAGTCCCGAAGATTCTTCGCCCGCTATTATTACCTTTTCTTCCGATATAAGTTTGCCGAGATATTTAAAACCGACCGGAGTTTCTATGACTTTAAAACCGTAACGTTTTGCTACCCTGTCCACCAAAGCAGTCGTTGCGACGCTTCTTGCGGCATCCCCTTTTATCCCTTTGCCTTCGATGTAATAATTGTAAAGAAGAGGAAAGATAATATTAGGCTCGATAAACTCGCCGTCTTCGTCAAGTACGCCGTATCTGTCGGCATCGCCGTCCGTTGCAAGCCCTATAGCGATTTTTTTAGATTTGCCCTCGTCTTTGCCTTTATTATATTCCTTAATCATATTTCCCATATCTTTTAAATTCTTCGCGGAGGGGTCCGGGGCAAATCCCGGGGCAAAAAAAGCGTCCCTTCCCTCGTATATTTCTTTAAATTCATAACCCTCATCACCGATAATTTTTCCTATTATGCCCTTGGAAGTTCCGTGCAGTGACGTAATAAAAGGATATAAATTGCCTGCGTTTTCTTTAATAAGTTTTAAATTTAACTTTGATTTTACGAGTTCTATATAATAGCCTATAAAATCCTCTTCTTTTAATTGTCCGCTTTTCTTTGCATCGTTAAAATCCATAAAATTATATCTTGGATTTTTAAGAAGTTCGTTGGATTTTTTAGTTAAAACTTCCGTATCTTCAGGTAGAGCGGGGCCTCCCCAGTCCGGAGAGAATTTTATGCCGTTATAATTGTAAGGATTATGGCTTGCCGTAATGTTTATTGCGCCGAGAGCCTTTTCTTTTAAAATCTTAATCGCTATAACGGGAGTAGGGGTAAAAGTATCGGCGAAAATTACGTTAAAACCGTTGGCGCAAAATACGCAGGCGCTTATTTTAGCAAATTCTTCGGATAAAAAACGCGTATCGTAACCTATTACTATTTGTTTCGACGGAAAAGATCCTCTATATTTTTCGTTTAAAAAATCGCATACTGCCTGCGAAACGAGTTTTACGGATTCATAAGTAAAGTCGTCTGCTATTTTTCCCCTGTAGCCGGAAGTTCCAAATTCGATTTCAAAAGAGTTGCTCATTCGTTCTCCTTTTTTTGAAAATTTTATACTTATTTTATACTTATATGATTATGTGCTTATATCATTATAATATGTAATATGCTAAGGAAAAGGTGAATAGGGGATGGAAAAAGGTGTCAGATTTATTTTCCGCAAAGCCTTGATAGTTAATTGCTACTTTCCGTATGCGGAAAATAAATCTGACACCTTTTTCTCCTTTTCCTGACACCTTTTCCTGTTCCATTTTCCTCGTTTTCCTGCTTTTTGACGCCTTTTTCCTTTTCCTGACTCTACGACAGTGCGCTAATATCCCGTTCCGCTTTCCAAGACTCGATATCCCGGCTGAATTCGTTTATTAAAACTCCGGCGGCATCCTTATCCTTGCTTTCCGAAAAAATTTCAAAATGAGCCCCTTCGGAAGCGGGGTACGCAAGAACCCAGCCTTGAGGTTTTATAAGTTTTATTCCGTCTATCAACAAAACATTTTCGTCCGAATATTTTTCAAAAAACTTCCTCATAATAAAACCTTTCAGCTCCGTAGGACAAGGAACTTTTTTGTATTCAAAATACGTCGGTTCTATAAACCTCATCTCATTTTTTATAGAACTGTCAAGTTTTGCAAGCATTTCCAGCAGTTTTATAGTCGAATACATTCCGTCAAAAGCCGGCATAAAGCCGGGGTAGATATAGCCGCCTTCATTGTCGCCCGCAAAATATATTTTTGAATTTCCGGCTTTTTCCATTAGACAGCTAGACGAATTTTTTGCGTAAATTATCTCGTAGTCGTGTTCTTTAGCCATCTTAGATATATTAAAAGATGAATTAACGGGAACTGAAATAGATTGAAACTTTTTCTCGGTCTTCATAACCAGCATGGCCATTAATGTCAAAGCGGTGTTGCCGTCTATATTATCGCCGTTTTCATCGCATAAATATATCTTTTCCCCGCCGTTGTCTATAAAAATTCCCAAGTCGGCGTTAATAGACCTTACTATGCTCGACAATTCCTTGAGGGATTTTTTGAATTCTCTTTCGGTTTTCGTTATTTTAGTCTGGTCTAAATTAGCGTTTAAGTGAACGGAATCTATGCCGAGTTTTCCTATTACCGCAGGAAAAATTTTACTGGAACTACCGTAAGAATAATCTATTACTATTTTAAATTTTCTTTTTATAATCTTTTCTGTATCTATAGTTTTAAGAAATCCGTCGGTATAATATTCGGTACCGTGAGTAGGATAAAAAATTTCACCGGTTTCTTCCGATCCGACCCTCGTATAATCTTCCCTGAAAAACAGTCTTTCTATTTTCTGCTCACCAAGCGAAGAAAAATCCAAACCGTTAGAATCAAAAAATTTTATATTTAAAAGTTTTTTATCGAAAGGATGTTTTCTTACATGTATTCCGCCCGAACTTTTAAACTGTTTTGCCTGATAGCGGACTATTGAAATTGGGGTATCGCTGAAATCGTTAACGTTAACGCCAACGGAAAGAACGCCCGACATCATAGCCCTCGAAAAAAGACGCGAAGTTTTATGACTGTCCCTTGATACCGATATCGTCCTGTTTTTGCCGACGGTTGCTCCGAACGCCGCTCCGAGCTTAGAAGCAAACTCGGGCGTTATTTCTAAATTAGCAAGACCGGTTATTCCATATTGACCGAATATTTTGGCACTCCATTTGTCAGACCATATAAGGCTTTCGGATAATATTGCCCCGTCTTCCACGTTTTTAAACGGCCAAATCTTAACGTTAGGATTAATCACTGCGCCGTTTCCTATATGGCATACGTCGGAAACTACAGCTCCTGCCCCTATAAATACGTTGTTTCCGGCATAAGTTTTATATCCGAGGATAGATTCCTGTATATCGCAGTTTGCGCCTATCTTTGACGCCTTGCCAATTACCGACCCGCTGATTGATGTGTTTTCCCCAATAGTACAGTTGTCTCCGATAACGCAATTTTTAATTTTGCAGTTTTGAAGAATATGGACGTCTTTACCCAGAATAGAATTTTCTATATCGCAGGTAATATCCACTATGCTTTTTGCGCCTACGGTTATATTTTTATCTCCTAACTTTTCGCCGTCTATATTAAGATTTATTTTACCGGCGATAATGTCTAAATGGCTCTGCCTGTATTCCGAAAGCGTTCCTACGTCTTTCCAGTATCCGTTAGATATATGCCCAAAAAGTTTTTTGCCGTCTTTTAGTAAAAGCGGGAAAAGGTCTTTGGAAAAATCGAATTCGCTTTTTTCCGGAATCATTTTTAATACTGAACGGTTTAATATGTAAATGCCGGTATTTATGGTATCGCTAAAAACTTCGGACCATGTCGGCTTTTCTAAAAATTTAGTTATTTTGCCTTCGGCATCTGTTATGACTATGCCAAACGACAGAGGGTTTTCTACGTGCGTAAGGACTATTGTAGCGTCGCTTTTTTTGCCTATATGAAAATCTATCGGTTTTGAAATATTAATATCGGTAATTATATCGGCGCTTATCACCATAAAATCGTCGTCTTTAATTATTTTTTCGACGTTTTTTACGGCCCCCGCAGTCCCGTAATCTTCTTCGGCAAGAACGTATTCAATTTTTACGCCGAAATCGGAACCGTCTTTAAAATAATTTTTAATAAGGTCCGGCTGAACGTAAAGAAGCACTATAAGGTCGTTTATTCCGTGCGATTTAAGAAGGTTAACGACATGCTCCATCATGGGTTTGTTTGCTATGTGTATCATCGGTTTTGGAGCATTATTCGTTAAAGGTTTAAGTCTTGTTCCAAAACCTCCTGCCATAATAACGGCCTGCATACTTTGTTCTCCGATAGTTTTAAACTTTGAATACGATTTTAAATTTTAACAAAACAACTTTTAATGTTGCAATATAGCAATTATTCTAATAAAATTATATCTTATTAAATAATAAAATCAAAATAAAAATTATGCTTTCTTACATTCTGCATTTAGATACGGCACTTTTTTTACTCATCAATAACAATTTCCACTTTTCTTTACTAAACGACAATATGAGGGCGGTTACCAATCTCGGCAACGGCTGGGTCGTTTACTGGCTCGTACTTTTGTATGTTTATTATTTTAACCGTCAAAAATTCAAAGAATCGTTTTTTTTGCTTTTTTTAACTCAAATAGTTCCGGGTATTATAGACATTATAATAAAAAAAGCCGTCCACAGGCCGAGACCCATCGTAGCGCTTCACTCTCTTATCGAAGAAGGAAAGGTTCACGTAAATATTTTAGGCAGACACTTAACAGAAAATTCTTTTCCTTCCGGACATACGGTAACGGCTTTTTCCCTTGCAGTCGCCCTATCTTATATGTTTCCCAAACATAAAAAAACATTTTATATACTGGCTTATGTAGTGGCGTTTTCAAGGGTTTACGACGGCGAGCATTATCCTTTGGACGTTATCGCGGGCGGTATAATCGGGTATTTATTCGCTAAGATAACGCTCGTCTTATACAAAAGAATAAAAAATTATAAAAATTATAATTTTGAACGATAAAACTATATTAATTAAACCGTCAAGAAGTTAATTTTTTAGATTCTATATATATTACTATTTTTCTTGCAATTCTCCTGGAAACTCTTATTATAGCCCCTTTCTCTTGTTTATGGGCTATAAGGGGGTTTATATAGTTATAGTACGTTGCGCTTGACGAAAAATTTACGTTCCTGAAAATTATCTTTCCGCCGGTATTATACATGCTGACGGTTACGCTGACGGTAATATCGTAATCAACCGCCGCCGCTACGCCCGTATAAGACATTACGTTATTTTGTATAGAAGTTATTTTTCCGGACAGATAATAAAAAGCGCCGCTTTCGTTTGAAGTAAACATATACGTCTGCATATTAAGAAACTTTGCTATATTATTTGAAAAATATACTCCCAACCCGCTTTTATAAGTTTGATTTTTAAAAGGTTTTACGTAAATTTCGGATATGTTATTGTAATTTTTTGATTTTTTACTTATGCTGCTTACCGGCAAGCCCGACGTAACGGAACCCTCGCTGCCGTTTAATACTTTAAAACCGCACCCCGTCGAAAAACCGGCGGCAAGAATAATTATAATCGATAATAATAATGACTTTTTTTTAAAATTCATACGATTTAATATAACCTTTGTATTTTACGCAGTATCCTTTATCGTTAACTATTTCTTTTCGTATGCATAAAATAAATTTTATCTGACACCTTTTTCAAACTATAATGTTTAACAGTTTATTTTTTACATATATAACTTTTTTAATTGCGCTCTTATCTTCTGCGTATTTTTTGATTTTTGGGCTTTCCATAGCAGCTTTTAAGACGGACTCTTCATCCGAATCAATGGCCGCAGTTACGACGTCTCTCATCTTTCCGTTTACCTGCACCGCTATGTTGCAATTTTCTTTCAAATATCCGGCATCTATTTTTTCAGGCCAGTTTTCGCTTTCTATGAAAGAGCCGTTTAAAATTTCAAATATTTCGGAACAGACATGCGGTATGAAAGGATATAATATCAAAATGACTGAATTTAAAAAATGTTTCAGCAGATATTTATCGGATTTATTTAATAATGCAAGTTTTTCCCCGTCTAAAGCTCCGGTAAAATCGTTAAAAGCGTTAATTAATTCCATCGACGAACTGATAACCGTGTTAAAATGATAGCGTCCGTTCATTTCGGTTTCGGTTTTTTCTATTACGCCGTTTAATCTGTAAATTAATTCTTTAATCGACGGATTTACGACGGCTTTATTTATTTCGTACGCCGAAACGCTTAAACTTGCCGTATTGGGCGAAGATTGCGAAATATTTGATTCTTCTATATAAAATTTGCCATTCGTATCTTTTAATATTTCGAAAAAATCGACTACGGTTTTATAGAATTTATTTATAAATCTATATGCCCCCTCAACTCCAGAATCGCTCCATTCCAAATCTTTTTCGGGGGGAGCCGCAAAAAGTACGAATAATCTTACCGTATCGGCGCCGAATTTTTTAATAAGTCTGTCCGGATCGACGACGTTGCCTTTGGATTTAGACATTTTAGCGCCGTTTTTTATGACCATCCCCTGCGTAAGAAGATTTTTGAAGGGTTCGTCTAATTTTATATAATTTAAATCCCTCAGCGCCTTCACGAAAAATCTTGAGTACAGAAGATGCATAACTGCATGTTCTACACCGCCGATATACTGATCGACCGGCAGCCAGTATCTAACGTCTTCGCTTTTAAACGGATTTTTTTCTTTTTCTTCGGAAAGAGTATATCTTAAAAAATACCAGGAAGACTCCACGAAAGTATCCATAGTATCGGTTTCCCGCTCGGCTTTTCCTCCGCATTTAGGGCATTTTGTATTTATAAACGATTTATGCTTTTTAAGAGGAGAGGCTCCTTCTCCCGTAAACACGACGTCGTCGGGCAGTATTAAAGGCAGGTCGTCTTCGTTCAGCGGGACTATTCCGCATTTTTCGCAATACACGACGGGTATAGGACACCCCCAGTATCTCTGCCTCGATATTCCCCAATCTCTCAGCCTGTAGTTGGTAACTTTTTTTCCTATATTTTTATTTTCGGCAAAATCGGCTATTTTTTCTTTTGCCTCTTCGGATTTAAGCCCGTTAAACTCTCCGGAATTTACAAGTATTCCGCCGTCAGTATAAGGCAGTCCCGCTAAGTCTTCCAAAGTATTTTTCGCTCCTTCTTTTGTCGGTTCTATAACTTGCATTATTTCTATTCCGTATTTTTTTGCGAATTCATAATCTCTTGCATCGTGCGCGGGAACCGACATAATAGCGCCTGTTCCGTAATCCATCAATACAAAATTTGCTATAAATACTGGTATCGTTTTATTAGTAAACGGATTAACGGCATAAGAACCGGTAAAAAATCCTTCTTTTTCGGAAACGTCTTTAGATACCAAAGAATTATGCTTCATTGTTTCTAATTTTTCTAAATCTTTTGAATTTTTTATTAAACTTTTAGCGGCGGGATGAAGCGGAGACATAGCAATATAGGTTGCGCCGAATATGGTATCGGGACGCGTAGTAAATATCTCTATGAAATTTTCGCCTGAACCGGCGATTTTAAAAATTACCGTTAAACCTGAACTTTTGCCTATCCAGTTTTTTTGCATAGTTTTTACTTTATCCGGCCAGCCTTCCAAAGTATCTATATCTTTAAGCAGTTCTTCCGCATAGTCCGTAATTTTCAAAAACCACTGGTCCATATTTTTGACCGTTACGTCCTTGCCGCACCTCCAGCACTTTCCGTCTTCGACTTGTTCGTTGGCAAGGGTAGTATTGCATGATTCGCACCAGTTAACTAAGGAATTCTTCTTGTAAGCTAAACCTTTTTTATACATACGCAAAAAAAACAGCTGCTCCCATCCATAATATTCAGGTTCCGAAGTAATTACGAGCCTGCTCCAATCGTAAGAAAAACCCAATTCTTTAAGCTGTTTTATCATATATTCTATATTGCTTTTAGTCCATTCGGCAGGATTAGTCTTATGCTTTATCGCTGCGTTTTCGGCGGGAAGTCCAAAACTGTCGAAACCTATGGGGTGAAGGACGTTATAACCCTTTATACGTTTAAACCTGGCTATCGCGTCGCCTATAGCATAGTTTCTGACATGTCCCATGTGTATTCTTCCGGAAGGATAAGGAAACATTTCTAAACAGTAAAATTTAGGAACGTTTAAAGAATTTTTTTCATTTTTAACAAAAAAAACTTTATCGTTTTCCCATATATTTTGCCATTTTTTTTCTATTTCTTTAAAATTATACATATAAAAACCGTAATTAAATTAAATATAGAAGATATATAAAAGATTTAAATATATTTCATGATAGATATAAAAAACAATATAGTTCCGACTACTACGCAGCTGTCGGCAACATTAAAACTGGGCCAGTGATAGGCATAAATATGAAAGTCGAGAAAATCTACTACATATCCCTGAAATATTCTGCTCAAAAGATTTGAAAAAGCTCCGGAAATAATTAACGAGGAAGATATAAACAGTAAATTGGAATTTATTTTTGTTTTAAATAAAAAATATATTAACGCCGCAATTATTAAAGCAGTAAGAAGTATAATCAGGATATTCGAATATCCGCTCATAAGCCCGAAAGCGACGCCGGTATTATCGACATGCACTATATTAAAATAATGCTTTATTACCGTAATTTTTCCGATTAACGATATTTTATTATTGATTATATATTTTAATAATTGGTCTAAAATTAAGACAGGAAAGAAAACAGATATTAAAATTATTATTTTTTTCTTCATTAAGATTAAATTTAATTTTTAAATTTGCGGTTTTAAGTTATTTTTCTTTGAACATTCGATTAATGCTTCGATACCTGGAAGTTTTTTTCCTTCTAAAAGTTCAAGAAAAGCGCCTCCTCCGGTAGAAACATAAGACATTTTTGCAAATTCTCCGGCTCTGTGAAGCGCAACGTCCGTATCGCCGCCTCCGACTATAGTCATGGCATAAGCGTTTGCAACGCTTGAAACTAAAGCAAACGTACCTCTGCTGAAAGCATCCATTTCAAATACTCCCATGGGACCGTTCCATACTATAGTTTTGGCATTTTGAATAGCTTCCGTGAAAAGCGTTACGGTAGCAGGACCTATATCTAAAGCCAGCCAGCCCTTAGGAATTTCCTGAATAGTCGTAACCTTGGTTTCCGCATCGGGCGCTAATCTGTCGGCAACAACCACATCGACCGGAAGATAAAGTTTAATTTTTTTATCGCTTATTTTTTCTAATGTTTTTTTTGCGTATTCAAGCATTTCGTCTTCGACTAAAGAAGCTCCGACGTCGTGCCCTAAGGCTTTAAGGAAAGTATTGGACATAGCTCCGCCTATGATAAGTTTATCCACCTTATCGGCTAAATTTGAAAGCACTTCTATCTTTCCGGATACTTTGGCTCCTCCGACTATAGCGACGAACGGTTTCATCGGATTTTCAATAGCCCTGTTGAAATAGTTCAGTTCTTTTCTTATAAGAAAACCTGCGGCGCATTTACCTACGAATTTCGTAACCGCTACATTTGAAGCATGGGATCTATGAGCAGTCGCAAATGCGTCGTTAACGTATATATCGCAGAGGGATGCTAATTTTTTGCCGAATTCTTCATCGTTTTTAGTTTCTTCGTCGTAAAATCTTAAATTTTCAAGCAGTACTATATCGCCCAAACCTGCCGATTTAACGGTGCTTTCCGCCAGCTCGCCTACGCATTCGCCGACGAATTTTACATCCTTATCCAACAGCCTGCTTAATCTCTTAGCAACGACTAAAAGGGACAATTCGGGAACTTTTTTGCCTTTCGGCCGTCCCATATGAGACATTAAGATAATTTTTGCGTTTTCGTCGAGACAATAATTAATAGTCGGCAGGACCGCCCTTATGCGCGTATCGTCTGTAATATTGCCGTTTTGGTCAAGAGGGACGTTAAAATCGACTCTTATAAGAAGCGTTTTGTTTTTTATGTCGATTTCGTCTATATAAACTATATTATTCATCATCAAATTCCTTATTGCTTATTATATATAATCATTACTAAATTATAAAATATATTTATTCCATCATGAAGACGGCCATTTCGGCAAGCCGGGTAGAATAACCCCATTCGTTATCGTACCACGCCAGAACTTTAACTAAGTCGTCGCCGATAACTTTAGTGCTAAGAGAATCGACTATTGAAGAATGGGAATCGCCCCTGTAGTCTATAGAAACAAGCGGCTCTTTACTGAACCCTAAAATTCCTTTCAAATATGTATCGGCAGCCTCCTCCAATTTTGAATTAACTTCCAAAACCGTGGTTTTTTTAGAAACTTTACAGACTAGATCGTTAATAGAAACATCGGGCGTTGGCACTCTTAAAGACATTCCGTCAAGCTTGTCTTTAAGTTCGGGAAGAACTTCGCACAGAGCTTTCGCCGCACCGGTAGTCGTGGGGATTATGGAAACGGCGGCGGCTCTTGCCCTTCTTAGATCCTTATGCGGCAAATCTAATATTCTCTGGTCATTGGTATAAGAATGGGCAGTGGTCATATTGCCTTTTTCTATGGTAAAATTTTCATTAAGCACTTTTGCTACCGGAGCAAGACAGTTTGTAGTGCATGATGCCATAGAAACTATAAAATGTTTACTTTTATCGTAATTTTTATCGTTAACGCCGAGAACGATAGTGGCATCAGGATCATGCGCAGGGGCAGAAATTAAAACCTTTTTGGCGCCGGCCTTTAAATGTTTTTCCGCACCGTCTCTTTTAGTAAAAAGTCCTGTAGATTCGATTACCAAATCGACGCCTAGATGTTTCCATAAAAGTTCCGACGGGTCTTTTATAGCGGTTATCAATGTTTCTCTGTCGTCCGCAATTATATGGTCGACGTCGTAACCAACGTAAAAAGGAGCTTTGCCGTGAACGGAATCGTATTTTAAAAGATGGGCAAGCACCTGAGGATTGGTAATATCGTTAATCGCAACTATTTCAATTTGCTCTCCTTTAGCAATCATATCCTGAAAAACCCTAAAAACGTTTCTGCCTATTCTTCCGAACCCGTTAATCGCAATTCTTAAATTTGCCATAATTTTCTCCTTACCTTTATTAATTATTAATTTATGATTTATAGTCTTAATTGTTTAAACGTAAAATTCTTAAATTATTATATATGACAAACGTACATAATTACAATAAATATTTTATTTAACTTTATCTTACTTTACTTTAATCAGTCAAATTTATTAAAATTTTAACAAATCTTTAAAATATATGATAAAATTAAAAAAAATAATTAAATTTGTTTAATTTAATTGCTTTTTTATTATAATATATAACATTCATGTAAGGAGGTTTTTATGTTTAAATATAAAGGATTAGAAATTAAAAGATTCTGCCACGACAGCTTTTTAGTAAGCGACGGTCATAAATATTTATATTTTGACCCTTTCAAACTACACGGAGACGAGCCTAAAGCTGATTTCATTTTTGTATCGCATGAACATTTCGACCATTTTTCACCCGACGATATCCATAAAATACTTAAAGATTCTACCGTACTGTTTATGAACGAGATGACTAACGACGAAATAGACGGATTATACGATAATGAAGTCGTAATTATAAAACCGGGGGATTCTTTAGATTTTAAAGATTTGCATATTAAAGGCGTACCGGCTTATAATATTAATAAATTCAGGGAACCGGGGAAGGTTTATCATCCTAAAGAAGACAAAAAATTAGGTTTTATAGTTACGTTTAAAGGAGTTAAAATATACCACACGGGCGATACCGACCTAATACCCGAAATGAACGATCTGTCAAAAGAAAAAATAGACCTTCTGTTTATTCCGGTAAGCGGAACTTACGTTATGACCCCAAGCGAAGCGGTCGAAGCTGCCGATGTTATAAAAGCAGATACGTCTATACCTATGCATTACGGAACTATAGTAGGCGAAAAAAAGCAGGCCGAGGAATTTGCGGAAAAGGTGCGCAAGAAAGGACTGAAATCCGAAATTATTTAAATACAAATAATATAACAAATGGAAAAAAAACAATATACGCCTATAGTTATAGAAAGTTTGATATTCGGTAAAAATTCCGATTATCCCCTATATCTAAAATCAGGAGATAATTTTATTTTATACAGGTCTAAAGCGCTTATTTTTTCTCAGAGCGACGCTTTAAGGCTTAAAAATAACGGCGTAGAAAACCTGTATATAGAAACAAAAGATAAAGATAAATATGACAACGATATGCTGGATCATATCGAATACATTATAAAATCCCCGGAATATAATTTCGAAGAAAAAGCCGTAAAAATTTATATGTATTCAAAAATTTACGCCGAATACGTTATAACTACGGGAAATCTTAAAGATAATCAGGAAAATATTAAAAAATCGATAGAAACCACCATAGAATATTTATTGATGAGCGAATTCGCTTTTATGAATTTGCTTAATCTTTCCAGCTACGACTACAATGAAGTGGGACACGGCATGAACGTAAGTATATACGCTATGGCTTTGGCCAACAGGCTTGGTTTTTCAAATAAAATTTCTTTATATGAAATAGGTTTTGCAGGACTGACGCACGATATAGGAAAATTAAAAATACCCAGAGAAATATTGTCGAAGAACGGTTTATCCGAAAAAGAGGCCGAAGAAATAAAAATGCACCCTATATATTCCAAAGAAATTCTAACCGTCAACGGCATAGACAATAAAAATATAATAAACGGCGTCCTTGAACATCATGAAGCTTCAAACGGAACGGGTTATCCTTTCGGTAAAACAGAGGAAGATATTTCGACATACGGAAAAATAATTATTATCGCCAACAGGTTCGATTCGCTTACACGAAACAGACCGTATAGAATTAAAATGAGCGTAGCGGACGCTTTAAACTTTTTGGAAAGAAATTCTGAACTTTATAATGTCGCTTTTTTAAGAGAATTTATTATTTTGATGTCAAAAAAGAATTTGACCTGCAATACGGTAATGCAATAAGTTGCGTTAAATTTGAAAAAATAAAATAGAAATAATAAATATGGCAGAGGTGATTAATTAAAATAAAAGGTGGTGCCGAAGGCCGGAATCGAACCGGCACGGATTTTGTCCGCCACCCCCTTAAGATGGTGTGTCTACCAGTTCCACCACTTCGGCATCATGTATGAAATAAATTAATTAATAAATTATTTAGACTTGTTTTTAACCGGCGCTTTTTTGACTGCCATAGACGATTTTACCGTTTTTGTCGCAGTATATTTTGAAGAAATATTAATTCCTTTTTCCTTCTGGGCGGAAATATAAGAAATAAAAAAAGCAGAAGCCATAAAAATTATAGCTATTACTGCCGTAGCTTTAGTTAAAAAATTCCCCGCTCCGGACGCTCCGAAAACAGTCTGCGAACTGCCGCCGAAAACTGCTCCCATCTCCTGCCCTTTACCCTGCTGCATAAGAATAACGATAACTAAAAATACTGCGGATACAATCAATAAAATAGTTAAAAACATAATCATAATAGATTATATTAATAAAATATATTAAAATTGTCAACCTATAAAACGCTAACTGTTAATAACTTTTAAAATGTCTATATATAAATAACTTTTAATTTGTCTATTCCT
The DNA here is from genome assembly GCA_008534395.1 of Candidatus Acidulodesulfobacterium acidiphilum. NCBI lineage: Bacteria > Candidatus Acidulodesulfobacteriota > Candidatus Acidulidesulfobacterales > Candidatus Acidulidesulfobacteraceae > Candidatus Acidulidesulfobacterium > Candidatus Acidulidesulfobacterium acidiphilum. Next base: position 72 of record SHMQ01000010.1, on the reverse strand, counting down.
TAACTAAAAATAATAATAAAATAGCGGATAACACCACTAACGCAAATTAAGGAGGTTATCCGCTTATGAAAA